>NZ_SCMZ01000039.1:0-35295 GCF_005503285.1 Sphingomonas sp. 2SG | reverse complement strand
CCCACCTCCCCCTGGCACCCCATCTCCGCGGCCGAGATTGACGCGCGCTTCTTGTAAAGCATGCCGATCGCCGCGGCGGTGAGCAGAAAGCGGCGCGCGCCCTCGTCGTCGGCGCCCTCGATCAGCGTCTCGTAGAAGCGCAGCACCGCGGGCAGCACGCCCGCCGCGCCGTTGGTCGGCGCGGTGACCACCCGGCCACCGGCGGCATTCTCCTCGTTGACCGCGAGTGCCCACAGGCTGACCCATTCGAACACCTCGGCGGGGTTGCGGCCGGGCGTGTCGCCGGTGAGGCCCTGCTGGATCGCGCGGGCGCGGCGCCGCACCTTGAGGCCGCCGGGCAATATGCCCTCCTGCGCGATGCCGCGGTCGATGCACGCGCTCATCGCGGCGCGGACCGCGTCGAGGAAGGCGTCGGTCTCCGCGGGGCTGCGCCACGCCTCCTCATTGGCGCGGACCAGCTCGGCGATCGACAGGCCGGTGGCATCGCCGAGCACGAGCAGATCGGCGCCCGAGCCGAACGGGTGGCGCACCGCGACATTGCCCGCGGCGAGCCGTTCGCCCTTGCGCAGGATCGCGCCCCCCCCGATCGAGAAATAGGTCTCGGCATAGGTCGCGCCGTCGGCATAGCGGGCGGTGAAGGTCATGCCGTTGGGATGTTCGGGCAGGAAGTCGCGCGGGTGGAAGACGACGTCGTCGGGCGCGAAGGCGATGACGTGGCGGCCGGCGAGCGTCAGCCGCCGCTCGACGCGGATATCGGCGAGGATCGCTGGCGCGGCATCGGGATCGAGCCGCTCGGGCTCCCAGCCGGCGAGGCCGAGGATCGTCGCGGTGTCGGTGGCATGGCCGCGCCCGGTGAGCGCGAGGCTGCCGTAGAGATCGCAGGTGACGCCGACCGGAGCCCCCTGCCCTATCCCCTGCCTTGCCCCCTGCCCCGCGCCCTGTCCGAGCGCGCGCTGCCCGAAGTCGCAGGCGGCGCGCATCGGACCGACGGTATGCGAGCTCGACGGGCCGATGCCGATCGTGAACAATTCGGCGACGCTGATCGGGCGATCGAGGTTGCGGTCGAGCGGCGCGGTGACGGGATCGGTGTGCATGCGGTCCTTCCGCCGGTCGCTGCCGGCCTGCATGCCCCATCTGTCCCTTGCGCCTGAGATCATTATCCCGTCGGCGGGCACCGGCTGGCGCCACTCTCCAGATGTCGTCGTCGATCGGTCCTTCTGCCTGAGAGTTTCCGGGGCGGTTGCTCCTTCGGCGCCGGGGCCAGCCCGGTCTCTCCCAGATCGACGCCGCGGACGGTATCATCGCCCCGCCACCGGTCAAGGGCGCCGCACGCACCCGTTCCATCCTGTCGAGCTATCGACATGTCGACAGACCGACCCCGTTGCGTCTGGCACTGCAGGGATTTGAAGAACTTGGCAGTACAGGGTCGAGGCATAGACATGTCGACAATCCGACGCGTCGTACGGCATACGTCGGGCGCGGCGCCCGCTCCTGCCGGAACCCGTCATGGGCCGGCGAGACCCGCCGCTCGCGCGCCATTTCCTACTCGAAAGCACGAATGGGACGGCGTCCAAGCCCATTTTCCCTCGGGAATCCCGTGTGGGGTGCCAAAAGTTCGTGCTTTCGAGTAGGAAATGATCATGGCCCGTTCCCCTGCCCCGACCCGCCCGTCCGCCAGCGCCGGTACCGTGCCGCACCGCGACCTGTTCACGCTCGACAGCCCGCTGCACGGCGAGATCCGCGGCGAGCGGTCGCTGATGGCCTTTCCCTTCTTCGCGCTGTCCAAGAACGCCTGGATGAAGCCGCTGACCTACGATCACGCCACCGTGTCGATCGAGGTGCGCCCCTCGGCGAGCGGCGTCGCGACGATCTACGACAAGGAGATCGTCCTCTATATCGCCAGTCTGATGGCGGCGAAGCTCGAGGCGGGCGAGCATGTCGAGCAGGATTTCATCTTCACCGCGCACGATCTGTTCTCGGTCACCGGCTCCAACCACAGCGCGCGCTCCTACGGCCGGCTGTCGGAGGCGCTGGAACGGCTGCAGGGCACGCAGATCAAGACCAACATCGAAGCGGGCGGGGAGGGGGAGGAGGGCTTCTTCTCGTGGCTTTCCGAAGCAAAACTTCATTATTCCAAGACGAAGAGCGGTGAGCGGCGGCTGAAGGCGGTCAAGGTGCGGCTGTGCGACTGGCTGTTCCGCGCGATCCTGCTCGATCGCCACGTGCTCGATTATGCCGCCGCTTACTTCCAGCTCGGGCCGATCGAACGGCGCATCTACGAGGTGGCGCGCTCGACCTGCGAGGAGGGCGGGCTCGACCTCGATCTCGCCACCTTCCGCCTGCAGATCGGCTATCAGAACCCGCTGTCGAACTTCAAGGCGGCGCTCAAGCAGATCGTCGCGACCGACGGCATCCCCGATTACCATCTCGAGCTGGTCGAGAGCGAGGCGGCCGAGGAGGAGGGCGCCGCCCCGCGGCGCGGCCGCAAGGCGCCGCAGAACCGGGTGGTGATCACGCCGCGGCCGCAGCCGGGGCAGGCGGTGCTGAGCGAGCATCGCACCATCGTCGAATCGGCCGCGGCAGAGGGAACCAATCCGGCCGGGTGATTCGCCGACGGCTGCGAATTGTTACTCGAAAGCACGAATGAATGCGGTGCATTCCTACTCGAAAGCACGAATGGCAGCGCGCCATTGTTACTCGAAAGCACGAATAGAAACGTCTATTCTACTCGAAAGCACGAACTTTTTTCGGGTTAAATACTCGAAAGCACGAATCGTAAGCGCTTCCGCTGTTGGATCATTGCTGCAACAAGAATGACGCGCGGTCATGTCGACCGCGGCGATGTTCATGGAGTGGCCGTGACCACATAAAGGAAAGCCCGGCACGAAGGCCGGGCATCCCAAGGAAATATTCGAGAGACCGGCGTCGCCAAACGTCGATCGGTGACTTTTCAACAGCTCACGTCTCCCGAATAGCTCCGAACCCGTTCCGGTTCAAGGATGCGCGTTTCGCGCCACGGTCTTTTTTGTCCTCGGTCCCGGCCCCGCAAGGGGATGGAAGATGACGGCGTTTACCCTCGGGGAGGCGAGCGCCCGCGTGCTCGCGCGGGCGGGCGGCGGGCTGCGCGATCGATCACGCGCCCCGGCACGTACCCGCACACCCCACCGCACCGGTGCGCCGGTGCTGCGCGACAGTATCGAGGCGGGGACGTTCGAGGAGCTGTTCTTCGCGACGCCCGCCCCCGGCGAGACCGACCGGCTGCTGCGCGCCTGCCGCCGCACGCTCGACGCCGGCCGTCGGCTCCGCCGCGAGGAACGCGCCGGCACCCGCACGCTGAGCGCCACCGAGCGCAGCATCGCCGGGCTGACCGCGGCCGCGGTGCGCGTGTTCGAAGAATTGTGCACGCTCGCCCGGCTCAACCAGGGCCGCGTCTATCCGAGCTACGACTGGCTCGCCGAGGCGACCGCGCTCGGCCGGGCCACCGTCGCCCGCGCGCTGCACGCGCTTGAACGCTGCGGCTTCCTCGTCCGCCAGCGCCGGTTCAAGCGGGTCGAAGGGGAGGGGCCGCGCTATCGCCAGACCTCCAACGCCTATCGGCCGCTGCTGCCGGCGCGGGTGCTCGCTTATCTGCCGCGCTGGATGCGCCCGGCGCCGCTGCCGGTCGATCACGAGCAGCAGCGCGCCGTCGAGGCGGAGGCATATGAGAGGATGCTGGCCAGCCTGTCCTGCCGGGAGCGCGCCACGGCCAGCGTCGGCGGCATGCTGGGCAAGGTGCTCGCTTCGCTCGGCGCGGCGATCGACCGGGACATGGCGTCAGCGTGCGAGTCTCACAACCATCCGCAACCTCTCATGGATTCTATTTGAATGAGAACAAAAGGGTTGGCCTAGACGGCCAACACAATCGTCTGACGACGACGAAGGACGAGCGACGAACCAAAACGGCCCGACGATAAAACGCAAGACCAGGGTGCCGGCTACGCCGTCACATGCTCCCTAGGAGGAGCAAGCGGTTCAGGGCGGTGATCCTCACCTTGGCAGCGTGCGTCGACCTGTCGAGGTGTCGACGGATCGACGGCCGTATCGTGTTCGTCGATTCCGCTGACCGTCCGGTCGGGCAGGGGGCTCGACGCGTCTATATGTCTATACGTCGAGGACTTGCCACGTCGGCATGTAGACATGTAGGGAGGACGACATGGCGACCATCGCGATCATCAGTCAGAAGGGCGGCGCGGGCAAGACGACGCTCGCGCTCCACCTCGCCGCAGCCGCGCAGGATGCCGGCCGCGTCGCGCTCATCATCGATACCGACCCGCAGGCGACCGCCAGCCAATGGGCGGCCTGGCGTGGGGAGGCGCCGCCCGAGGTGATCGACAGCCCGCCGCCACGGCTCGCCGCCAAGGTTGAGGCAGCGCGCGGGCAGGGGGCCGAGCTGATCGTCATCGATACGCCGCCCCATGCCGACAGCGCCGCCCGCGCTGCGGTTGAGGTCGCCGATCTCGTGCTGATCCCGTGCCGGCCGAGCGCCTTCGACCTGTCGGCGATCCAGACCACCGCCAAGCTGGTGCAGCTGCTGCGCAAGCCCGCCTATGTCGTCTTCACCGCCGGCGCCCCCAATGCGCCGCGCGTCTACCAGGAGGCGGGCGAACTGGTCGAAGGCTTCGGCACGCCGCCTTGCCCGGTGCAGATCCCCGACCGCGCCGCCTATCGCCACGCGAGCGGGGAGGGGCGCACCGTCATGGAATATGAGCCCGACGGCAAGGCCGCCGAGGATATTCGACAGCTCTACGCGTGGACATGTCGACAGGTCGGCATGCCGGTTGCTAAGGCCAAGACCCGCAAGAAGGTACCTGCATGAGCCGCAAGCCGAGTTTCGCCAATCTGCGCACCGTCAGCGCGCCGCCCGCCACCGTCGCGGCGCCGGCGCCGGTCGCCGTTCCCGCGCCGCCCGCCGGTGCGGCAGGGCAGGGGCCGGCAAGCCGCCAGGGCCGCAAGCAGATCGCCGGCTTCTTCAGCCCCGAGATGTCGTTCGCGATGCATACCCTGGCGCGTCGGCAGGGCCGCAGCCTGCAGGCGCTGATGGCCGAGGCGTTCAACGACGTGCTGCGCAAGCACGGCGAGAGTCCGATCGGCGATTGAGCCGGTGAGCGCATTACCTCTTCTGTAGAACGAAGAACGGACACGCTTCTGCATGCCTTGCCCGTCGCAGTCTGCAATATTGTTTGCGTGGGGCAGGGCGTCAGAAGCGCAGTCTGATGCTGGTGGTCACACTTTACTGATAAATTTCGCGGTTCAGTGTGCGAAACTACCAAACTGAACAGATCGAGTCCCGTCAGACGATAGGCGAGGCCCGCCGCAGCGGTGCCGACCAGATCATCCCGCGCTCGGCCTAATGCAGTCGGGCCGCGCCCGCCACCAGTATAGCCAGTGACCGCATCGGTACGGCTGCCCTTTGATCTAGTAGCGTTGACTAAGCGAAAACCAGGCCGGGATCGGCAAAGCCTGCGACGTGGCGATCGCGCGCCAAGTTTTAGCACGAAGGCGCTGCGAAGCCGCCGGTCATCGTCAGCGCTTCGATCTTGGAAAACGAGTAGAACGCCACCTGTGCCGCGTCGCTGCCGCCCAAAATCGTGATCGTGTTGTGACCGGCGCCGCCATCACTGACCCGGCGAAACGGCGGACAATGGTCAGGCGATTGTCGCCCCTGCCAAACTGAACCTAGCCGGTGGTCAGCGTGCTACCCGCCAAAGCGACGAGGTTGGCACTGCCAATCACCCAGTCGAAGCCGTAGGTCCCTACGAGCGCTATAGCCATAGCCATTAGTGGTCAGCGTCGTAGAGTCGGCGCGCGCCAAAAAAAATTGAGGTCGTCGCCGCTGCTGCCGACGCCCTCGATAAATACGTCATTGCCCCCATCGAGCTTTACCGGACCAAGGATCGTAGGGTCATTAGCAACCGTCTCGCTGGCATTGCTGCCGGTCAGAGCAATCGGGCCGCTGGTGGCGAGCGTCTGGCCAGACGCGACGCTGAACATGCCGCCGTTGACGCCGACCGTGTCGAACTTGAAACTGCCGAGGAGGACGTTGCCTTTGAGGCCGCGGTTATGGATTCCTTCATTGTCGTCGCCAAGCGCGATCGTGCCTGTGTTAACGATGCAATCACCGGCATTGCCGAGAGTCTGGATCGCGCGCACGAGATGAAGCGCGCAGAGATAGATGGTGAGAGTCAGGGGAGGACAGGGTGGTACCTGCGCTGCAGCGGATCGTGACGGCATTGTCGAGATCCAACGCGGCACGGACAAGGATCGCGGTGGACAGCGTACCGTCGCCTCGATCAAGCCTTCGCTGGCGTTGGTGATCTCCGCGATATCGCGGGCGCGAGATCCGCGAAGGGCGGCTGGAGGTGGCGATGCCCGAATGGAGCGTTGCGCCGCTCGGTCTCCACCTCATCACCCCGCCGAGCCCGCTGCGCCCGCGCCGCGTCACGGTGCTGATCGATCATCTCGCCCGGGCACTGGCGAAAGCGCCGTGGGCGGGGGCGTTCTAAAGCCGGTGATAGGCGCGATACCAGTCGACGAAGCGCGGGACGCCGACGTCGATCGTCGTGGTCGGCCGATAGCCTAGATCGTCGGCGATTGCGGTGATGTCGGCGAAGGTCCGCACGACGTCGCCCGGCTGGATCGGCAGGTCGCGGCGCACCGCCGGCCGGCCGATCGCCGCCTCCAGCAAGCCGATCACGCGGCCAAGCGGCTCCGAGCGATTGTTGCCGATGTTGTAGAGGCGGTGCGGCGCGACGCTGCCGCCGGGCTTTTCCTGCCCGTCGTCAGGCGGCGGCTGGTCGTGCGCGGCGATCACGCCGGCGACGATATCGTCGATGAAGGTGAAGTCGCGCTCCATCTGGCCGTTGTTGAACACGGGGATCGGCTCGCCGGCGAGCATCGCGCGGGTGAAGATCCACAGCATCATATCCGGCCGGCCCCACGGGCCGTAGACGGTGAAGAAGCGCAATCCGGTTTGCGGCAGGCGATAGAGATG
Source organism: Sphingomonas sp. 2SG (assembly GCF_005503285.1). Taxonomy (NCBI): domain Bacteria; kingdom Pseudomonadati; phylum Pseudomonadota; class Alphaproteobacteria; order Sphingomonadales; family Sphingomonadaceae; genus Sphingomonas; species Sphingomonas sp. 2SG. The sequence continues at coordinate 28,265 of NZ_SCMZ01000039.1, read as the reverse complement.
TGCGTAGCTTTCGCTCATCACCTCGTTGGCGCGCTTGGTCGCGGCGTAGAGCGACACCGGCCGGTCGACGCGATCCTCGACGCGGAACGGCACCGAGGCGTTGCTGCCGTAGACCGACGACGAGGACGCATAGACCAGATGCTCGACCCGCCGCGTGCGTGCGAGTTCGAGGATGTTGAGATGACCGACGAGGTTGGACTGGCCGTAGACCTCGGGATGTTCGATCGAGTAGCGGACGCCCGCCTGCGCGCCGAGATGGACGATGCGCTCGAACGCATGCGGTGCCAGCGCGTCGTGCAACGTCGCGGCATCGGCGAAATCGACGGCGAGGAAAGTGAAGCGGTCGCCATGCCGGCGGGTCAGTTCGGCGAGACGCGCCTGCTTCAGTACCGGGTCATAGTAATCGTTGAGCGAATCGATGCCGACCACGCTGTCGCCGCGTGCGAGCAGCGCTTCCGCCGTATGCATGCCGATGAAACCCGCCGCCCCGGTCACCAACGTCTTCGGCATCGTCTCTCTGCTCCATCCTCGCGAGGCCGTCGACGGCCGCGCACGCTCGCTAGCCGAGAATGCGCCGCTTGACGATCACCGCATAAATCCGGTCATTTTGTCGTAAAAGCGGTGATAATATTGTTTTAAAGAGTATGTCAAAGTAAGGTGCAAGTTCGATTTATAATGAGATAATTCTCCATTTGAGAGGCGCAATACGCCTAACGACTACCTCATGACCAGGGTCAATTTGCAGGCATTTATCACTTATACCTAGTATTACGTCTCGGCCTGAAGAACATATCATAATAGGAAATTTACCTTTAGCAGAAATTGTAACGTCCGGCCATCCTAGCGGAATATGCTCATCCGATAATCTAAACTTAACAATTCCATTGGCTCCATTATTAGAATAATGTCCAAAAAAATGCCATTTATCTATAATCCATTCATCATCGACAGAAGTACGATTGTAGACAGACAATTGATATTTATCACTCCACAAAACCTTTCCTTCAATCCAGCTATACTTAGCACCTTGTAATTTTATAGGGTCTATAATCGAAATATTCGCGACTGAATCAGGGAATTTTTCATTCTGAATGTAAATGTACCGTTCGATGCGCCCATTACTATCACCGACAATCGATGGATTTACAATTTTGATATTTCCAATCGTCTCAGCATCCCCCCCGGCAGCTAAAAACAAAGTGATCCCAGCTCGCGCACGGTCTGCCGTTAAGTTTCCTTTATTAGGATATTCGATTTTAGGTCGCATGATGAATACACGAGCTCCGCGAACATCCCAATCTTCCACGCCAATGCCAGTGACATGAGAATTTTTAATCTTGGGATTGATGTAATCTATCCTACCCTTAACATAACTTCCTGCTGCGCCCGACCTAGCAAACTGCGCCCCACTATTATCACCATTACTATCATGATCTTTTATAGCGATGTTGACGGGACTGGAGCTAGACCGCAGCATACCTAAATAAATTGAGATTCCCGCCCCCGCGTTGCCGCTTGTCACGGGTGCGATGATCTGGATATCCTGCAAGACACAGCTGGCCAGATTGGGTTCGATGTCCAGACCGGCCGAGGGGGGGGTTCCATTCGTATTGGTCCAGATCGGACGTCGCACGATGCATCTATGCGCCGAAGTGATGCTCATCCCCTGCCGACGGCAATTGTCGGCACGTGGATCCGAGACCTCTACCGATCGCGGATTGGCGCCGGTTGCCATATCCTCGCCGATGTAAATGCCGTCGCCCCACATGTTGTTGGTGACTGGTGAGATGATTCGGATGTCATCCACGTCCCCCAAGATCTGGATGCCATTGCCCCATTCGCCAGTCGTTTCAACGTTGAGGTCGCGACGGCCGTCAAGCATCGCGTCGATGATCTCGACATTCCGGACATTGTGCAACAGCAGCATTTCATAGCCGGTCAGGCGATGGGGGAGGTTCTCGATTTTGCTGCCGGCTTCGAAGATCACCTTGCTATTGCTTGGTACGCGAAGGCTCTGCCGGCCAGATTCGGGCTGGATATGATAGACGCGAGACAGGTGGACAGGCGCGCGTCCTCCCCCATAATCGAACGCCGCCTGCAGCACATGGGATGCGTCCTTTCCAGCGACGACGACACCAAATTGTTCGGGTCGAATGATCGCGTTCGCTGGATAGAGGCCCAGCCCTCCGACTGTCCGGACGGCATGATAGGCCAAGCGGGGGGCGACGAGATATTGGTTGTTCCCCGCCCGGACCCGTGTTCCCGCAGCTATCCGAGCATGGTTCATCGTTCGGTCGGCTAGGAGGTCGGCCACTGTATCAAACGAGATTGCGGCGCTCCCCTCCAGTGCGTAGCGCATCCATGAACCCCGATCGGTAGGGGAAATTTTGGATCGATCGACTGCCCCGTCGCTTATCCCATCAGTGGCTTCTGTATCATGCCATATCCAGATAGCATTATCTCGAAAGACAGGACTCTCAGCGGGTCGAGCATTTCTTATTGTAGTCAATACGCTAGGTCGACCAACCGTGCGAATTGAAAGCAGCGTTACGATTCCTGCCAAAGAGCTTCCAAGCGCTGCACGGCGTGTAGGCCCTAAGCCAGGAGCAGAGCGTCGGTCGGCGTTCACAGGCGGCACGCCAGCACCAACAGTCTCTCTGGGTTGACCTCAGCTTGGCAGGGCAATAGGCGACCGGTCGTCCAGCCGCCAACTTTCATGCCTTCCCTCGTCTGGACGAGAGCCAATGTGTTAACCACGTGCGTTTTTGACAGGTTGGGTTTGCCGTTGCGCAACAAGGACCATTGGTGACAGAACCGGTTTTCACCGTCGCGACTCCGACCTACAATCGTGCCGACACGCTTCCACGTGTCTATGACAGTCTTTGTGCTCAAAGTTTTCGCAGCTTCGAGTGGCTGGTGGTTGATGACGGTTCGACGGATCATACCCGCGATCTAGTGCTGAGCTGGCAAGACGCCAGTCCCTTTCCGATCCGATATCACTGGCAACCCAACCAGCACAAAAAAACCGCCGTCAATCACGCCGTACGTGAGGCGAGGGGGGCGTTCATTGCCATACTAGACAGCGATGACAGCTTCATGCCCAACGCCCTTCAGGACATGTATGACGGATGGGAAAGCATCCCGATCGCCGAACGCTCGGATTTTGCCGGAGTTTCGGCGTTGGTCATGAGTCCCGACGGGGCAATCGTCGGCGATGCCTTTCCCGAAGATCCTTTGGACGCCGATTATATGACCTGCCACTACATTATAGGCGTGCGCGGAGAAAAATTCACGATGCAGCGCACTGACGTTATGCGGCAATTTCCTTTTCCCGATTTTGTAAGCGGACTTGTGCCCGAAAACTATGTATGGGATCGCATAGCCATAAATTATAAGATGCGCCACATCAATAGAGTTGTTAGAATATACTATCCAACTCCGGGATCTCTTATAAATGGAAATGTATACCAGCGGGTTCGCGCTGATTATGATGGTTGTTTATATTACTCTTGTATGTTCATAGACGAAATCGCGCCAATTCTAGCCTTTAAAGCTCCACGAGTGATATTCGATACATGTCGGCAACATTGCAGGTTTATCCTGCACACGTTGCGCCAGAAGCGAGCCATTCGATGGTGGCCATCACGGGCATCATCCTGGCTGTTGCTGTTGCTGCATCTGCCCGTTGGCCTCGCGCTTTTCAGCAAAGACATGCTTGAGGCCTGGTCACGGCGCGTTCAACGATGACGCTTCCCAACTTCATCCGCTCCATGATGTCGATCGGAGCTATCAATCTGATCGACCGGATCGTCGGGATCGTTATTGGTATCTGCTTGGCGCGCATGTTGGGTGTGCAGGCCTACGGAATCTACGCGTTTGCCATGGCGTTCATGGGGATGCTGATGATTCCCGCTCGTTGGGGGCAGCCCGAATTACTGCTCCGGGAGACTGCAATTGCGCAGGTAGATGCTCAAGCCTTTGATCCAAGTACCTTTGCTCGGACTTCCGGCCTGTTTGTCCTCGCAGTCTGCGCAATTGCGGCACTGCTTTCGTGGCCTGTCATCGCTTATCGTTACGCAGACGATGGCGCCATGCGTCACGCGCTCTATATGATCTTGCTCGTCTTACCTGCCTATGTTTTACTGGATCTTGCGTGTTACGGCTTGCGCGGCGTTCGCAAGGTCGTACCAGCTGCATGGTTTGTCACCCCCGTACCCAACGCGCTTGTCATGATCGGGCTTGGCATCTTCTTTCTAGTCGACCGACTGGCACTGAATCCGACGAACGCATTGCTCCTGCGTTGCGCTGCGCTAGGGCTTTCTGCCCTCCCGGCATGGCTGTTGCTGTTCCGAACTTTGCCCCTGTCGAGTGCTGCTGCTGCTCCACGGCTACGCTTTGCGCAGCTGTTTCGACTGGGCGTTCCGTTCATGCTGCTGACCGCAAGTTCGGTGCTCATGAGCCGCACCGACGTCTTCATCCTCGGTCTTTTCAAACAGCCTGCCGACGTCGGTTTGTACAATGTCGCGTTCCAAGCGGCGGTATTAGTTGATCTGGGTCTGCAGGTCTCCAACTTCATCACGACTCAAGAATTTGCCCGTTATCATGCCAGCAACCAGCGAGACGAGCTTCAAACGTTCGCGATCCATAGCGCCCGCATCACACTGGTAATCGGCATTGCAATCTTTGCATTTCTGGTAGTATTTGGGCGCTATCTGCTGGGAATATTGTTTGGGCACGAATACCAGTCGGCGTTCAGCATTATGGTCGTGCTCGCTTTTGGAAAATGCATCGCGCTTCTGTTCGGAGAGCCCGGTTTTATCCTGAACATGTCCGGCAATGAGCGTACCACGGTCCGTATCTTCGGCGCGACTGCGCTGTCTAACGTCGCCTTGTGCTTGATCGCAATTCCGATCGGCGGCCCTATCGGTGCTGCATGGGCCTCCGGTCTTTCGCTGATGGTGTGGCGCCTGCTAGCATGGCAGGCGGTACGTAAGAAAGTCGGCATTTCCTGTGCGGTCTTTTGACCCGGCGTCGACGCATCAAATGACGCCCCTTTCCGGGTGGCTCGTTTGGTGCGATGGGCAGCGGATCGCTGATCGGAGCCGATCAGCGGGGTCGCGTAAACGACTTTTTACGTTGATATAGGCAGACTTTGCGATGTGCGGAATTTGCGGTTTCTGGGGAAATCAGCGCGACGCCGACGCTCTTGCTGGCGAGATGGCCCTGCGTATCGAGCACCGCGGCCCTGACTCGACAGGCGTTTGGGCCGATACGGAAGGAGGCATCGCGCTGGCCCATTGTCGGCTGGCCATCGTCGACCTGTCACCGGCGGGACATCAACCGATGGCCAGTTACGACGGTCGCTATCAAATCAGCTACAATGGCGAAATTTACAATCATCTTGATCTGCGCGCGGCATTAAATGCCGAAGAGGCGCGAACTTGGCGCGGCCATTCAGATACGGAAACTCTCGTCGAGGCGATCAGCCGCTGGGGTGTCGAGACAACGCTTAAGCGTATCAACGGCATGTTTGCCGTGGCAATTTGGGATAGGGATTGCCAAGAACTTCATTTAGCTCGCGATCGGATGGGGGAGAAGCCGCTTTATTGGGGAAGAGTCGGTAAAGATGTTGTCTTTTCTTCCGAGCTGAAAGCGATGCGCGTTCACCCGCAATGGACGGGTGAAATCAATCGTGACGTTTTAGCGCTATACTTTCGACACAATTACATTCCGGGCGATCACTGCATCTATCAGGGACTGTACAAACTTCCCCCGGGCCATTGGGTGACGATTTCGCAACCGTCCGGTGACCTTCCAGCGCCTCGACCCTATTGGTCGCTTCGCGACGTGGCAGAAGCCGGCATAAACGCGCCCTTCGCAGGCTCTGTATCCGACGCAGTCGATGCGCTGGAAACGCTGCTGCTGGACGCCGTTGGTCTTCGAATGATCGCTGACGTACCCCTTGGCGCATTTCTGTCGGGCGGCGTGGATTCGTCGACGATAGTTGCATTGATGCAGGCGCAGTCGCAGCGACCCGTACAAACCTTTTCGATCGGCTTCAACGAGGCCGCCTATGACGAGGCACCCCATGCTAGGGCGGTCGCTGCTCACCTCGGAACCGACCATACAGAACTTTATGTCAGCGGCGACGATGCGATAGCTGCCATTGCAAGTCTGCCGGATATTTGGGATGAACCTTTTGCCGACCCTTCACAGATCCCGACGGTTTTACTCAGTCGTCTGACACGGCAGGCGGTAACGGTTAGCTTGTCAGGTGATGGTGGTGACGAACTCTTTTACGGTTATGGCAGGTATGATCGAGCTGCCCAGTTATGGTCGCAGATTTCCGCCATTCCTGCGCCAATCCGGCGGTTCGCCGGAACACTGGCTAGCCGCATCCCCCTTGGAATAAGCCGTCGCGCCAGCAAACACATTGAGCAGGTTGCGCAGATCGCAGATATGCGGGGGCCGGAGGATTTGTATCATCTAACCATGTCTTTTGCGCGCACACCGGAACGACTGGTTTTAGGTGCGACAGAGCCTTCAACTCTGTTGACTGATCCTACGCGCTGGCTGACTGGCGCGAACTTCCGCGAGCAAATGATGTATCTCGACGCTGGAAGTTATCTGCCTGACGATGTGCTGGTAAAGGTCGACCGGGCCAGCATGGCGGTCGGATTGGAATCGCGTGTGCCGCTACTTGATCATCGCGTGGTTGAATTTGCCTGGAGCTTGCCCTTGTCGATGAAGGCACGGGAGGGCAGCGCAAAATGGGCGCTGCGCGAGGTGCTGTATCGCCACGTTCCCAAAGCTTTGATTGAACGGCCGAAAATGGGCTTCGGCGTGCCCATTGACAGCTGGCTTACCGGGCCATTGCGCAACTGGGCAGAAGCATTGCTGACTGAAGAGCGGCTCAACCGAGACGGCTATCTCAATCCGGCCATCGTCCGCCGCATGTGGGAGGATCATCAGAGCGGTGCCCGGCAATGGCACTTCCAGCTGTGGGGTGTATTAATGTTTCAGATGTGGCTGGACGCACAATGAGGAGTCATGATCGGCAATCTGCGGCGCCACGGGCATGAGCCACGTCGCGATCTTCTTGCCGGATGTGGAAGGCGGCGGTGCGGAGCGAGTCATGGTCACATTGGCCAACGGCTTTGCAGTGCGTGGACACCAGGTCGATCTGGTGCTGGCAAAGGCGCGTGGGTCCTATCTTGGCGAAGTCGCCGGCAATGTCCGCGTGATCGACCTGAATAAGGGCCGGGTCGCCACCAGTATCCTGCCGCTGGCGCAATATCTCAGACGGGAACGCCCGACTGCCCTGCTATCGGCGCTGAACCACGCGAACATCATTGCGATTATCGCCAAAAAGCTATCCGGCGTGCCGATGCGGCTGGTCGTTAGTGAACGCAATTCACCCCTGCGCACCCTGATGGGGGGCGGTCAAGTTGCGATCTTTCGCGCGCTTACTCGGTGCCTCTACCCGGCGACCGACGGCATCATCTGTGTGGCCAAGGGCATTCAGGATGAACTCGAGCACCTACTGGGTCTGCCGCCCGAGAAGCTGCACACCGTTTACAATCCCCTTGATCTAAGTCGTATTGAGTCGCTCAAGGCGGATGTGCCCGATCATGTCTGGTTTAGGCAGCATCAGTCGCCTGTGATCGTAGCGGCAGGGCGGCTGACTGCGCAGAAGGACTATCCTACGCTCTTGCGAGCGTTCCAGCATCTCCGCCGTACACGCGATGCCAAGCTTATCGTCCTCGGCAAGGGAGAGGAACGAGCGGCCTTGCTGCAACTGGTCGATGAACTCGACATTGGTGCGCACGTCGATTTTGTCGGCTTTCAGGACAATCCCTTTGCATGGATGGCGGCGTCAGACCTTTACGTCATGTCATCAGCCTGGGAGGGGCTGCCAGGTTCGCTACTCCAAGCGATGGCGTGCGGCACCCGCATCGTCAGTACTGACTGCCGCACCGGACCAGCGGAGATATTGGAGAACGGTCGTTGGGGACGGCTGGTCCCCGTCGGCGATTCGCATGCGTTGGGAGAGGCGATGGCGGTAGCCCTTGATGATCCGTCCCCCCCACAAGTGACCGAGCGCGCCCATGCCTTCGGACTTGATCGGGCAATTGATGGCTATGCCCGTCTGCTCGCATTATAAGAACTATACCAACGTGCTCTCTCGCGCCCGTTCGCACGCGTAACCTGCATCGATAGGCATATCTTCGGATGACGATTGATCAAACGGCGACCATGCCGACTTCAGCTACGCTGAAGGATACACCAGACGGCGGCATAGCTCCGGCCGCTTCGGCACCACATTCGGTGCTGCCGGCCGCCTTCGCGCTGATGTATGCGACGGTTTTGACCATGCTGCCAATTAACGCCTTTCAGGACCGTACTAACTATCTAGCCTATGCAGATTATAGCGACTTCATCCTGTGGCACTATCTGATCGACGGTTGGTCAGCCGTATTTGCAAACGAACCATTGTGGCTAGTCGTGAACATGGCACTCGCCAGTTGCATGTCGAACTACAACGCCGTTCGCGTCATCATATTCCTTCCCGCATTCGTCACTCCCTTCGTGATATTACGACGGGAACGCGGATCCGCGTTGTGGTTGATCTTTCTTTTTCTCGTTCCACTTGTCATTAAAAACAACATTATCCACTTGCGACAGGGCGTCGCGGTCGCGCTTTTCGTGGCGGGATATTATGACAAAGTAAGATGGCGGCGTTGGCTGATAATTGGCCTGACTCCTCTTGTGCACTCTTCGTTTTTTTTCCTTGTCATGATCGAAGTGCTGAATCAGGTTACGGCACGTTTCCGACTGTCGCCATGGGTCAGAATAATCTTCTTCATTGGCTTCTTTTTGACATTGGGCTTGTTGCTTGGCGTGCTTTCCGCAAGCCTAGGTGCGCGTCAGGCAGGTGAATATGAGGGCGCTTCCATTGGGGTCAGTGGCGTAGCTTTTGCGTATTGGTCAATTATATTGGCGATCTTTATATCGGCAGGTAAAGATTTTCTTCAGAGAGAAGCCTTTGCCGTGTCTGTGTTATCATTTTACTTGTGCGTATACTTTCTAACGGTGGTGTCCGGTCGAATATTTGAGAGCGGGCTGCTATTCGTACTTCTGGCTGGTACGCACCTTTCTGGATGGAGGAAGAAGGCGTTCGTTGTGCTGATCATCGGCTTCACGCTCGCCAATTATATTGGCCGGTTGAACGAACCTTGGCTTGGCTGGGGTGTTTGAGAAATATCAATGGACATTCTTCACATCATTACTGGGCTGAACGACGGGGGAGCCGAAAGCGCCCTGTACCGCTTATGCCTTCATAATTCGCAAGATCGGCATCGGGTTGTCTCCCTTACCGACGCCGGAAAATATGGACCGTTGCTTGAGGCGCAGGGCATTCCAGCCTTTTGTCTGAACATGCCACGGGGCCGGATCACCGGCCGCGGATTAAGGCAACTCTGGAACATTCTAAGTAAATCGCGCTCCGATGTCATACAGACATGGATGTATCATTCAAATTTGGCCGGTGGTCTTGCCGCCAAGGTGAGTGGCCATCGGAATATTATATGGGGCATCCATCACTCTGATCTTGGCGAAGGCGGAACTTCGAAAAGAACCGTGATGGTCGCGAAGCTGGGCGCGCGCTTGTCGCGTATAGTACCCCGGCGCATCATCTGCTGCGCAGAAAAGTCGGCTCAAATCCACGCCGATTTTGGATATGAGCCAAGCCGTCTGCGTGTCGTGCCAAACGGGTACGACCTGTCCGTATTCCAGCCCGATACAATTCTGCGCGAGCAATGTCGCTCAGAATTTGGTTTGACCAGCACCGAGCCGGTGATCGGGTTTGTCGCGCGTTATGATGTACTCAAGGATCACTCAAACCTGTTGACGGCACTTCGCCTCCTGCGGGAAATGGGTCATCACCCGAGATGTCTTTTGGTCGGAACGGGTATGGATCCGGGCAACCGCGATTTGAGGACGCAGATCGAGGAACTCGGCTTGACGGAGCAAGTCATGCTGCTTGGTCGACGTGATGACATTCCGGCGGTGATGAACGCGTTGGACATGCACGTTATGTCCTCGACCAGCGAAGCTTTTCCCAATGTGCTTGCCGAGGCGATGGCATCGGGCACGCCATGCATTTCGACGGATGTCGGAGATGCACCCGATATTGTTGGACCGACGGGGTGGATCGTGCCGCCTCGCGATCCACAAGCTCTTGCTCGGGCGTTGGCTAAGGCTCTGCAAGCTCTTGGCCGGCCTGGAACCGAATGGTGCGCACGGCAGCGTGCAACGCGAGAGCGCGTGGAGCAGCGTTTCTCGATCGCGCGGATGGTCGAGGGTTATCGTTCGGTCTGGCTTGACACTTAGCTTCCGGTAAGAGCTCCATAAATTCTTTCGTTTACCTCGTCGATGTTGAAGCGTTCCTGCGCCATTCGCCTGCTTTCCGCGCCCATTACCGGGATTAATGAAGGATTATCGCAGAATCGAGCCATGGCGTCTGCTAGGCTGTCCGCATCGCGGGCCGTTGCAAAGAACCCGTTGACACCAGCCTGGACCGTTTCCCGGCAGCCTGGAACATCGGTCGTGACGACGGGGCGTCCCATTGCCATCGCTTCTTGCGTGCTACGTGGCACGCCTTCGCGGTACGAGGGGAGAACATATACCGAGCAACCGGCGATCGCAGGCCGGACATCGGACACTTCTCCCAGCCACTCCACCGCCCCATCCACAAGAAGTTCGTCGACCTGGGTCGTGGACAACCCGCCCGGATTGTTGTCGCGTCCACCGACAAGGTAGAACCGAGCGGCCGGATAGCGAACCTTCAATCGGCGCGCCGCCTCAATATACTCGCATACGCCCTTTTCTCGAAGTAGTCGGCCGATCATCAAAAAGGAGGGCATACCGTCGGGAAGGGGGGCAGGTGAGAATATGTCGAGGTCGACCCCAATCCCGCCTAGCAACAGAACCTGTTCAGGGCGGACAATCCGCCTAGCCACGAACTCGTCCCGATCGTCCGGGTTGAGAAAGATAACCTGATGCGCACGGCGCAATGCCGCCCGTAGCAACACGACTGCCACTGTGCGTGCAACGGAGCGCTTTAATGAGCTATCACCGTTGTCGGTGAATAGATAGCCCAATCCCTCGACCATCGCCACGCGCCGCGCAATACCGGTCATCGCGGCGGCCAGGCCGCCATAGATGTTCGGCTTGATAAAGTAGGTCAGGCTGACGTCGGGCCGTTCACGCCGGAACCAATGTCGCAGATCGACCAGCGTGGACAGATCGGACAGGGGGCTCTGTCCGGTGCGCTCAATTCGGACGATGTCAAGATGGACGCCTATCTCCTCCAACTGCTTCCGCTGCATTGCCGAATAGCTGGGCGCCAGAGTATGCACTCGGTGACCGCGCGCTACGAGAAGGCGGAGCAGAGGGCCACGGAAACCCACTAGAGATTCCGCAGCATTCGCGATAATAGCAATCTTCATCTGCCCGGTTTGTTCATCAGCCATGCCCGCACATCTTCCCTTGTGCAGACGTGCCGATGTCGGCAGTACCCCCGTCACACGTCAGCCGCAAAACCAAGAGCTAGAGTCGATAAGAAAAAGCCTGCGCCGCGTCAACATGCGGCCCCACTGCATGATGGCGTCCTGCTTTGCTTTGTCCGTTGGGTCGGCTAATGAGCGGCGCATACCGCAAACGAGACCCTTCATGATGCTCAATGGCCCTTTTAGCCCATGGCCTTCTTTCGACCAGGAAGAGCAGGAGGCTGTCGCGCGGGTACTCGCCTCTAATCGGGTAAACTATTGGACCGGTGAGGAGGGGCGCGAATTTGAGCGTGAATTCGCTCAGTGGACCGGCACATCGCGGGCGATTGCGGTAGCAAACGGCACCGTCGCGCTGGATCTGGCTTTGAAGGGCTTGAAGATTGGTCCGGGCGACGAGGTGATTGTGACCCCCCGCACATTCATCGCCTCCATTTCCACGGTCGTGAACGCTGGCGCCATACCAGTCTTTGCCGATGTGGATCTTGACAGCGGCAACATTTTTCCGGCCAGCATTGCGGCTGTCCTCTCACCTCGTACCCGTGCCATTATTCCGGTTCATCTCGGCGGGTGGCCAGCTGATATGGATGGTATTGTAGAGGTGGCAAGGCCGCGTGGCATTCGCGTCATCGAGGATTGCGCGCAAGCTCATGGTGCCAAGATTGACGGCCGTGCGGTGGGATCGATCGGTGACGTCGGTGCTTGGTCATTCTGCCAAGACAAGATCATGACGACTGGCGGCGAAGGCGGTATGGTAACCACTGATGACGAAGCCCTCTGGTCGGCGATGTGGTCTTATAAAGATCACGGCAAAAGCTGGGCTGCGGTCTATGATCTGCAGCATCCGCCAGGATTTCGATGGGTGCATGATGATTTCGGCACCAACTGGCGAATGCTGGAATTACAGGCAGTTATCGGTCGATTGCAGCTTCGTCGCATGGCTGATTGGACGCGTCGCCGTACTGCTATCGCCATGCGGTTTCATGCCATGCTTGCGGACTTCAAAGATGTGATACGCACTCCTCTGCCTGACGCAGGTATGACACACGCTTTCTATCGGTTTTATGCCTATGTTCGACTGGAGAGGCTGAAGTCAGGCTGGCATCGCGATAGGATCGTTGCCGAAGTAACGGCGGCCGGCGTGCCGCTCTTTCAGGGCAGTTGCCCTGAAGTGTATCTTGAAAAGGCTTTCGACGGCACGGGGTGGCGTCCTGCGGAACGGCTTCACAATGCCCGGGAGCTGGGTGAGACGAGCCTGATGTTCCTCACCCATCCAACTTTGACCGATGAGGAAGTGGACCGGATCTGCGAAACGATCGCGCAGGTATTAAAGGCGGCGACGGCAAGCTGACTCTATGGTTAGCTCGCCACCTCGGCGCGCGGGATTGCCTATTTTGGACGGGGGCGCTCGTCGATCTCATTGCCAAGAAAGGCTGGCATCGTCGCCTCGCCGGCTGCGTTGATCCCATCGCGTTTCAGCACCTTCTTTGCGGTAAGCAAAAGGATTTTAATATCGAGCCAGAAGCTCTGATGATCGACATACCAAATGTCGTGTTCGAATTTTTTTTCCCAATTCAGCGTGTTCCGTCCGTTGACTTGTGCCCATCCAGTAATGCCAGGGCGCACTTCGTGACGGCGTGACTGGAGAGGCGTATACAGGGGGACGTATTGCATTAGCAGGGGGCGGGGGCCGACTAGGCTCATGTCGCCCTTCAAAACATTGAAAAGCCCAGGCAGTTCGTCAAGGCTTGATGCTCGCAGCCAAGCACCGAACGGCGGCAGGCGATCGGCGTCAGGTAGCAAGGCCCCGGCTGTGTCCCGTGTATCTACCATCGTCCGGAACTTGATCATGTGGAATGGGCGACCGTGGAGGCCAGGTCGTTGTTGCTTGAACAATACGGGCGAGCCGAGCTTAAATCGGACGCATAGCGCAATCAATACAATCGGAATTGTAAGCAAGGTTACGACAATTAGTGCGATCGCCAGATCGAATACACGTTTCACGCAAATTTTCCTATAAGCATACTGCAGAACAGGTGAGGTGGCGGGCGTGCTGAAATGGTAATAATTAAAGTTGGTTACCATTCTTTAGAAACATGACAGGTGTGAGGGAAAAAAATTCGGAACGCTGTGGCGCTTTTTGAGAAGGCACCGTTACAGATTGAAATAACCTTCGTTTTCGATCCCGCTATTGAGCGGTATAGCCTCCATCGACCATCAGCGTTGTACCAGTAATCCACGTCGAGGCACTACTGAGCAAAAACATAGCAGCATTGGTAATGTCAGCGGGGCGACCAAAGCCAAGCAGGTGGCGGCGTTCATATTGATCAATCGCACTCTCGCCCAATGTTTTGGCAAGGCGGGCATGCATCTCGGTTTCGACAGCGCCGGCGGCAATGCTGTTAACCCGAATTCGGCGCGGGGCAAGCTCGCAGGCAAGGCTCCGGACCACGCCATCGACAGCGGCTTTGGCCGCCGAGTAGCCGACCATGCCGGCGGTGCCGCGGAGACCCGCGACCGAAGACATGATTACCAGCGACGCGCCGTCTGAGAGCACACCTCGCGATGCTGCTGCCCGAGCTATACCAAGCGAGCCGTAAAGGGCGGCTCCGAACAGCTCTGCAGCATTGTTGTTTTTGAACATGCGCATCGGCCGGACGAGTTCCGTCCCGGCGGCATGAAAGACGCCATCGAGAGTGCCGTGCTCACTCACAATAGCCTTAACCGCCTCAGCGGTCGCCTCGAGATCGTTGAAGGCAGTAGCGACGGCGGCATGGCGCTCGCCGGCCAGTCGCGCGCGTGTTTCGTCTAGGCGTCCTGTATCGCGTCCCATCAGTGTGAGGCGGGCGCCGGCTTCGGCAAAAGCAAGCGCCGCAGCACGGCCGAGACCCGATGATGCGCCTGTCACAAGGAGGTGACGGCCACTCAGTACATCCGACGTGTATATGGTCATTGCCTGCATCTCCGTCGGAGCCCTGCTTGGCGATTGCCAGGGCAGTGGGGGGCTCCTTATAGCGCCGCTCGTAATAGGAGTGGATATGATGGAAAAGGGCCGGACGATCATCGTTGGAGCGGGCGGGTTCGGTCGCGAGCTGATCAGCTGGGCGAACGATGCCCATGTCGCTGGCAGGGTACCGCCGCTCGCCGGATTGATCGATGACGATTCGGCCGCGATGAACGGTTTCGCTTACAGCGTCGGTCTGCTCGGCAGTATTGCAGATTTCGTCCCACAATCGAGGGATCAGCTGTTGATGGCAATTGGTACCCCACGGATCAAGGACCGGGTGGCGGCTCTTCTGGGCGCCCGGGGGGGGCGTTTTACGACGCTGATACATCCGACGGCAGTAGTAGCTGGGTCGGCGATACTTGGGTATGGCGTGATCCTGTGCCCGTTGTCATTGGTATCGGCCGATGTGCACGTCGGTGAACTGGTTAGTGTCAACGTACTGACCAGCATTGGGCACGACGTATCGGTCGGTCGCTATTCGACGCTCAGTGCGCATGTCGATCTGACGGGCGGAGTACGGGTAGAGGAGGCCGTAATGATCGGCACGGGGGCCAAGCTGTTGCCGAGGGTGAAGGTCGGAGCAGGCGCTACGATCGGCGCAGGTTCGGTGGTTTATCGCTCTGTGCCAGCGGGGCGATCGGTATTCGCAGCGCCCGCCAAGACGCTGCGGCAGGCTCAACCGCCTGAAATCGCCGCCCGATAGCTTTCGCGGAAATGAAGAAGTTTTTCTTCAGAGGCCGACCAGAAGCGCGGCGGGTCCATAGACCATGTGTCGCGTGCGACCCGTTTGCAGATATCATGGTCCTCGTTAAAGACCGCCCGGTTCATCGTCGCCGACGATTCCATGAACGAGGTGACGAGTTCGGGCTTGATCGCAGGCCTTAGCCGACCGGTGAATAGGCGACTGGTAAAATGGGTGCGCTCCGGAGTCGTCGCCGGTAAAAAATGCTGCACCGATTGCGAAAAACCAAAGGTCGAGGAGATCATGGTGAAGGGAAAGAGATACAGGCTTTCGTAACCTTCAAATTGGTGCGGTAGATCGAACAAGCGCGAAAGCGACCGCATTCGCCGCACCATCCGCTCGTCACCCAGCGGCGCCGACCATACCGAATTACGTCCGTAATAGCGGTTCTCACCAGGCTGAAGGTTTAACGTGTTCAGCGTGTTGGGATGGATCGGCCCGACATGATAAGGTTCAAGAGCATTTTCCAATGCTATCCGCCAGTCGGCCTCGTAGAGATAGCGGTTGAAGTCCCAACGCTGGCCAATCCCGTGCGAGATATCCTCAAGCATGGGTCCGAGCCCTGCCAACTGGTCTTCCAAAGATTGTGCGGGCGTCTGTGCTACAAATACAAAATCGCCCATCCACGCGAGGTGGAGGGTGTTGAGCGCGATCTGATCTATCGAGCAATGGGTAAGGGATGCCTTGTCCGCAACGAACATACGTCCTTTTGCATAGGACCAACCATGATAGCGGCACAGAAATCGTTCACACCCGGTATCGCCATCAAAAATGCGCGCGCCGCGATGCGGGCACCGATTATCGAACGCGATGACGGATGTACCGTCGTGGTATAATACCACTTCGCGTCCCAAAATGTCGAAACGCACGAAATTGCGCGACGCCGCCAGCTCGGAGCGGTGTGCAAGCAGGTGCCAATTTTCCGCCCACAAGCGTGCGGAGGCGTGATCAAGAGCCTCGTGCGCCATGAGTTACCGGTAGTCGATTGTTTCGACGCAGGCGAGCGGACCGACGGTAATATCCACAGACCCCCAGGAAAAACCGACGCCGAAGCCGAACATCCCGAGCCGCACTGGTCCGACGCGGAGACGGGTGGCCAGGTCAGTGGTCATCAGCAGTGGGATTGTCGCGCTGCTCGTATTGCCGAACCGGTCGATATTCATCGGTACCTTGTCGGCGGGCAGCCTGGACTTTTTTGCGAGGTGCTTCAGCATGAATGCATTGGCTTGATGAAAGAGAAAGGCGTCGAAGCCATCGGCGCCCCCGTCCCGATCGAGCGTCGCAGTGACCAGCGGCGGAACCGTGGCCAGCGTGAAATTGAAGATGGCACCACCGTCCATGTACAGCGCGTCCGCTTTGGGGCCTGCTATATCATCTGCCGGCACCGGGGCAGAACGAAAGGCTCCTTCGGAAATGATGAGTTGGTGCTCGCCCGTCCCGTCGGTGCCGAGGATGAAGTGGGCCGCGCCGTCTGCATTCGCCTCAATCGCGGTTGCAGTTCCGGCGTCGCCGAACAGCATGGCAGTGCTGCGATCCTCGCTATCGACGGTCTTGGTAATGGTATCTCCGACCAACAACAGGACGCGCCTGGCGGCGCCGGAGGCCGCTGTCGTCATCGCCAGCCACAAGCCATAGGGATAGCCCGAGCATCCCAGATTGACGTCGAATGCCAGGGTCTGACGGTTCAGGCCCAGCCGACCCTGCAGCGCGCAGGCGGTCGCCGGCAGACGATAGTCGGGTGTCTGCGTCACGAAGAACAGCGCGTCGACGCTGTCACGCTCCCAACCCAACCGCTCCAGAAGCGTTTCCGCTGCCCGTTGGCACAGATCGGCGGTGGTTGTATCCGCGTCCGTCCAGCGTCGCTCGCGCACACCTGTCATTTTTTCGATGTCGTTGGCCTTGTCGCCGAACCGCTCACGGAAAGACGTGTTGTCAACGACATGCTCGGGTAAACAGGACACGACGCCGGCAATGCGGCTGCCTGTGACAGAAATGGAGCGCCCCGGCGCCATGGTCACTCCGCTGCGTTCGCGAGCGCTTCGACCTCGCCCACCGTCTTGCACTGGACTAGCGCATCGGGGCTGACCGAGCGGTCGTGAATCTCGTCGATCAGGGCGATCGTCGAGACGATCGCAAGCGAGTCCCAGGCATCACCCAATTCAAAATCTGGGCCGATCTCAGACACGTCCACGTCTAGGATTTCGGCCATGCCTTCGTAGAATTCCGACATCGTCATCTCATCTCTTGTTTGATCAAAAGCCCACTAGCGCCCCGGCCCATGACAAGCCAACACCAAAGCCGATCAGTGCGACGCGCGATCCGGTGGTTATGCGGCCGGCTGCGAGTTCCTGTTCGAGCACAAAGGGTATCGTCGAGGATACGGTGTTACCGATCAGTTCGTAGCGACGCGGCACGATAGCATCGTCGAGGCCAAGCTTTTTCTGCAGCGCATCCAGCAGGAACTTGTTCGCCTGATGTAGGATCACCGCTGACAGCTCGGTGGGCGCAAGACCCCCGCGATCAAGCAGGCTGCGGAAAGTGCGTGGGACCTCACGGAGCGTGAAGTTGAGGACCGCACCGCCATCCATGAACAGGTTCTCGGCGCTGCGCACGTTACCGGAGCGATCCTCGCTTTCAATTACCGTATCAGCACTGCGAGGAAGACGGAAACCGCCGGCGGGAACGATTAACCGGTCAGCGCCCGCACCGTCGGTGCCGAAGACAAACGGTCCAATCGAGGCGCTGCCGATGTCGTCGCTGGTGACGATCGTCGCTGCCGCACCGTCACCGAACAGGGTGCGTACACTCTTGTCGCGCGAATTGATGTATTTGGAATAGGTATCGGCCGTGGCGAGCAGCACCGTTCGTGCGCTGCCGGTCGCTATGAGCCCCGCAGCGACCGACAGGCCATAGACGAAGCCGGAGCAGCCAAGGTTTATATCCAGTGCGCCGATACCAGTGCGCATCCCCAGCCGATCCTGGAGGAGGCAGGCGGAGGTCGGCAGGACATGGTCGGGAGCCTGTGTGCACAGGATGATGAAGTCGACACGCATACGCAGATCGGGTCTGCGTTCGAACAACGACGTGCACGCAGCGGTGGCGAGGTCGAGTGCTGTTTCATCAGGTGCGGCGATCCGACGTTCACGGATACCGGTCTTTTCCAAGATTTTCCCGGCAGGCCAATCCGGGAAATCAGCCGCGAGTTCCTCGTTTGACAATATGCGCTCGGGCACATGTGTCGCTACGTCGAAGATACGTGCGGCGATGCCGCTATGAGCGGCAGAAGACGAATTAGACACGATTGAAGCACGCCTCGCTGAAGGTGCCGTTCCTAGGCTGACCAGTGATCGTCGTCCAGTGTGACCGCACTTGCAGGCCGCCGTTACGCCATTGGCGAAACGCGGGAGCAACAGCCCTTCTCAGGATAAAGATCGGTAAGGCGGCACAAGCCTGAAGGCCGCATCCTAACGCCCCCTTTGTGTCGGCGCCTTGGCACGAGACCCCCGAACATGTTCGATACGACTGTTGATCCGCGATTGGACACGATTGGACAGGCGCGTATCGAGACGCTTCATCGGCGTGACGTTGATCGGATTCACCATCGGGTTGGTTTGCAGCCCGGATGGATTGCTAGGGCGCAGTCCGGTATCAAGTTGGGTTTTGACCGACTGCGTGTCTTCCTGCGCCGCCACGGGTGCCGCGAACAGGATCAGCAGGATAACTCCGCCGAGCATGCGATATGAAATGCCTGCCATTGTCAGCGTATCGGCCGCAGGATCGCTTCGCTGATCTGCCCGGAAATACCTTGGACCGCATCGGAAGGCGGGATGATCAGTGACAATATCTGAACGGGACAATCCGCCGGAACCCGCAAACGGCCGGAAAAATGGCCGTTTGCTTGGCTCGATGATGTGAGGGCAACCCGACCAAGTTCACGCTCGTTACGGCAGCTTAACATCCAGTAGGGCATCGGCACACCAGTTGGCTGAATATCTATACTGCGACCGGTCATACCGTAATCACCGGGTGGCAGCATTTGATATTGTCGCAGTGCCGTTCCACCTACGCTGGGGGGCGCCGCGAAGACAAAGATTCCACCACTTCCGTTTTGCTGAATGGCGGCGGTGATTCCCCCCGTGGTCACTGGCACCCAGTCAAAGACCGACGGTTCGGTCAATAGCATGCCAAACTGCGGATCACGGGACCGATGACGACTGGACCCCGGTCGTACCGCCGCATAATAGCGCCAAGCCTCCTCCAAAAGATCCTGGCTGAGCAACCGGTCGAGTGTGACGGCGTGAACATTCTGCGGCACGATCATGCCGTGGCGTTGAAGGGCAACGAACAGGGATGCCGCCGCGCGCGGATCAGGCGCATTTCCGGCGGCATAACCGATGAAATTTGGTGCCCACGCAGGCCGGGTAAGCAGCGTGCGGGCAAGAGCCGTGCGAACTTCCGGCGCCGAGAGCGCGCTGGCCAGCACGGGGTAGAGCAATTCGGGAGCGGGCGCTGAAGTCCGAAGGGCGATATCGTAATGACGCAGGGCACCCGCGATATCCTGCCGCGTGATCGAGTCTTCGATCATCCACAGTTGCGCCTGCAAATTGCGGCGCGACAAAGTCGTTGCGTAGCGAAAGTGCTGTTGAGCTTTGGCCGTATTACCGTTCAATTGCGCAGCCAGCCCAAGCGTCGTTACCGCTGGAACGGCGGTCGGATCGCGATGCAGAGCTAGGTTTGCCAAGGCGACGGCGCGAGCGCGATCTGTGCCGATCATTTGGGCAGAAAGCAGCGCAGCGGTGCGACCGTCGGTCGATGATAGGGCATAAGCCCGATCGGGAGCCGAACTACGTAGCGTACCAGCAAGGCTGTACGTCACAAAGCCATAGCCGAGCACTGCGATCAGCAGCGCGGCCAGACTTCGCATGGCCCACTCGCTGGGAGAGCGATGTATCCGGCGCTTTGCTCGATTCATCAGCGGTCCGTCTTCGCCATATCCTGGCTATCACGGCCATAATTATAGCCATACTCATAGCCGAAGCCGTAATTCGATTTGCGGGCTTCGAATTTGGTCAGCACGCCGCCCACAATGCTGGCATTTGCCGCGGCGAGCCGGTTCAAAGCAGTCTTTACCAAGCTGGATCGGATGCCATGCGACTCTACGGTGTAGATAGTCCCTTCGACGCGGTTGGCGATGAGCGGAGCATCGGCAAGTCCCATTACGGGCGGAGAGTCGATGATGACATAATCATAGCGCTCGAGCAGCAGCGTTATCAGCTTATCCAACCGGTCACCCGTCAGCAGTTCCGCGGCGTTGGGAGGGATTGGCCCTGCCGACATCGCGGCAAAGCCTAGATCGCTCATGATGAAAATGAGCGGGTCGATCTCGTCCTGACCGGATAGGAAATTGCTCAGCCCCCGATCGTGGCTCACGCCGCCTAGGTGATGTACCGATGGCGACCGCATGTCACCATCGACCAGGATGACCGTTCGCTGCGTACGGGCGAGCATTGTTGCCAAAGCCAAGGCCGTAGTCGACTTGCCTTCCGCGGGGCGGGTTGAGGTAACTGCAAGGGACCGCGGGACACCGTGCGCCGTCGTGAAACCAAGGTTGGTCTGGACTGCCAGATAGGCATCGACCAGCTCAGACTTGCGGTCGAGCAACGCCTCCTTAGGCGTCCCACGATGCAATTTGGGTACCGACCCGAGCAGAGGTACGCCGAGGCGGCGTTCGATCTCTTCCGGATCAGCGATGGCTTCGTCGATCTGTTCCAGCGCCAGTGCCAATAGTGCGCCGAGTGCCAGTCCGGCTGCGAGAGCGATGGCCAGATTTAGCAACAAGCGGGGACTGGAAGGCCTCTGCGGGACATCCGCCATGTCAACAATGGCGATATTGTTGACGCCAACCCCGCCGGCCACGCCGATCTCCTTGAAGCGCTGCAGCAGGCCATCGTAGAGGGCACGGTTCGTATCTACCTCTTGCTGATAGATATTATATTGGATGCTGCGCCGGCGCAGATCGAGATAGCTACTCTTAAGCTGATCAACCTTCGATTGAAGCGCCCGCTCGCGCCCTGCTGCCTGGCGATAATCGGTCTGGAACGAGCCAAGGACACGTGTCTCTTCTCGAGCGATACTGGCATCAATCTGATCCACCTGCGATTTGACCGCTTTTGCAGCAGGATAGCCTGGCTCGAACTGAGTCATCAACTCTTGATACTTTGCGGCAAGTTCGGCACGCTTTTGACGCAGCGAACTGATCGCTTGATTTCGCAACGCCTCTGTCGAGGCGCCATTGCGCCCGATCTGCTCGTAGCGAGCTTCAGCCTGGATCCGGTCTGCCGTGGCTTGCGCGAGCGCGCCGTTGAGCGCCGCCAAATCGTCGGCCACGATCGATCGTTCCGATGTCTGCCGGCCGTCATTTGACTGAGCCGGAAGATTGATGATTTTCTCCGCCGACGCATAGGCTACCAACTGCCGCTGCGACTGATCAAGGCGTTCCTTGAGTTGCGCCAACTGCCGCTGCAGCATGTCCCGGCCATAAGACGTGGCCTGTACCTTGCGCTCTAAGTTCGTCTGGATGAAATTTTCAGCCCAAGCGTTGGCAACGCGCGCCGACAATTCTGGATTGGGGCTGACGAAATGAATGTCCACCAGCCGCGACAAGCGCGTCGGATCGATGTCCAAATTTCTGCGTAGGATTTCGCCCGCGATCCGCTGGCGGGTCGCCCTACCAGACGCGGGATAGCGACCGTTCGTCTGCTGGAACGCCGGGTTTTCTCCTGACACCCCGAACATCTCAAAGAATTTTGCATCGTCGACCAAACGAAGCTGGGTCGCCACGCGTTCCGAGAGGCTGCGCGACCGCAGGAGGCCATATTGGGTCTGGTAAAATTCTTGGTCGGCTACTCCGGCTTCCCGCTCAACACTTTGGATATTTGTAATTTGATTAGACTCACGCGAGATTTCAACAGTCGCTGTGGCGGTATACTTGGGCGTCATCATCAACGTGACAACTAAGCCCAGCAGGACGCATAAAGCGACTGTCCCGGCGATGACATAGCGCCACCGCATCGCAACGCGCAGATAATGCCGCAGGTCGGTCTTCTCCTCCGCAGGCGCCGCCCAGGTCGGTCGCGGAGTACCATCTATGGTTTTGCCACGCAAAGAAGATGTCACGAGGTTCATGAGTATGGTCGGCCTTACTGCAAGATCGCGATCAACGGCGCGGCTAGAATTGGAGATACCGAAACGATGTCACGGAACAGACGGCGCTGGGGCGAGTCACCAACGATGATGACGTCGTTCGCATATACCGGCGGATCGTCGTATGTACCCTGTCGGATTGCACCTACATTGTACAGGCCCGCCATGCGATGGTCATTAACGGTGCGTAAAATCACAACGTCCTCTTGGCGCGCGTATTCGGACAGGCCCTTCGCCGAAGCGATAACCCGCATCAGCGTCATCTGGTTTGTCACTGGATAAAGGCCAGGCTCGACGACTTGACCGTCGATCGTAACGACCTGACTGACCGAGTTCCTGATATTAACGGTCACGCTCGGGTTGCGCACATAATGGCTGCGAAGCGCCGCCTCAATCGCCTTGGCCAGTTCCTCTGCGGTACGGCCACGTGCATCGATCGTGCCGGCCAAGGGCATGGCGATCCGGCCGCTCGCATCGACCTGCATCTCGCGGCTGAGGTCCTCGACGTTGAACACGTCGACGACGATGGTATCGAGAGGACCGATTAACGCGGGCCGATCGGCAGCCGTCAGGTCACCACGACCGGGAGGTGGCAGGCCCTTGCTGTCCGGTATCACCGTCAGTGAGGCGGTTGACTGCGGCGGGGGCGTACGGCTGCATCCGGCAAGGGCGCTGATGGCCATTAAGGCAATACAAAACTTGCGCATGCGCTAGAACAGACCTGCGTGGGGGGAAGGACGATCGCCTATAAGTGCTACCTGTCGGCGGGTAAAGCTGGCGTATGGCGGTATGACGCTGCTCCATTCAGCCACCAAGCGGCGATAATGCATATCGCCATGATCAGAGGGGTCCGGGCGGGATAGTCGAAACCGCTAGCTATGATCACCAGCAGGAGGATTCCTGTGCCGAGGCGCTGCAAGCGATCACCGGATCGAATGGCTCGCAAGCTGGCCATTCCCCACCATATCAGCGCGCCCAGCAACAACGCCGCGCCGAAAATACCGCCTTCGAGAACCACTTCAAGGAAGTCGTTATGTGCGTGATTAAAGAAGGTGAGTTTCAAAAGATTAAATGGCTCGTGCATCCGGAATATTGGATCGAACCCACCAAATCCGCTGCCCCACGGGAAGTAGGTTTCGATCATCGTCATGATTGTCGGCAGGGCTCGGCTTCGCATATCGGCTGACGGATCGACAGATAGCACTCGGGTGATCGACTGAGCGCGACCGGCGACCACGCTGACTAAAACAAATATCGAGATAACGGTCACTATGCCGAGGATGATCGCCGGCAATGTCCATCGTGGCGCACCGCGCAGCATCTGGTGCATGTCTTTCCACACGATGGCGAGCCCAAGTCCAACGGCGAAGACGCCGAGTCCTAGGCCGGCGCGTGATCCGCTCGCCAGGATCACGAGGATGAACAGCAGCAACAGTCCTAACGCGATCGGAATGCGGCGTATTCGATGGCGACTGCCTTGGAAGGCCCAGACCGGCACGAGGATGCAGCCGATCGTCAAGAATAGCGCGAAATGGTTTCGGTTAGCGAAGGTACCATTCACCGCCCCGACACCTTCGTTGATGAAGGGATTGTTGAATCTTACACCAGAGAATTGCAACAAGCCGACCAACGTTGACACTGTGATCAAGGCCAAAATCATGTCGGGCAGCCAGCGACGTTCGCGCTCGCGTAACGTGGTAACGAACACCAAAGCGGCGACCGGCACTATTAAAGATCCCAGCGCGTTCCACGTCGCGCCAGGAACGATCGACCATGGTCGCCAAGGTTGTGTTCCTTCGACCGCCTGCATGAAGACGGTACGGCCAGACAGGCTTTCCCAGATCGCGGGAGGTAGCGGAACGAGTTGCAACGTCGGCAAGAGTACTGCGGCTAGGACCAGGTATGCGACGGCGCCCGCTTCACGAACCTGAGGCCGCGGGCTGAAAAGTGCCGCAAGGATCAAGAGCCCCCAAGCTGCTCCACGCACGAGGACTTGCCCCAGAACGTCCGCACGTGATGCCCCGCCCGCCAGCCAAAGAACGATGAGAAACGCTGCCAAAAGAATGGCGGGAAGCCCAAGGTGGCCGCCTTGGCTTGAACGCTGACGGGATCTCATGACGGAGGCTCTAGCCATGTTTGGACGCCAGCGGAACTGCTGGCAGGGATAAGTTAGGCGGCTGTCGATCGACGGATCGACTGCGCGCCAACATATTCGGGTACGATAGTCGATAGGATTTCAAGCGAGGCAATGCGATCCCCGTTGGTCAGAACCCGGTGGAGATCATTAAGATGAATAGCCAAGGTTCTCCAATCAATGAAATTCTCACGTGCTTGCATGATTCGGGAGTGCTGTGTGGGGGATGGGGAGTTGCCGATCAATAATTCCTCATACAACTTCTCACCCTTGCGGAGCCCAACCTCGCAAATCTCGATGTCGCCATCGGGGTTCGAGGGATCGCGAACGGTCAGGCCGGACAGGTGGATTATGGTCCGCGCCAAGTCATAGATGAAGATGGGGTCGCCCATATTTAGAACATAGACCTCGCCGCCTTCGGCCATGCCGCCTGCCTGAATAACTAGCTGCGCAGCCTCCGGTATGGTCATGAAGTACCGTGTGACGTCGCGATGTGTGAGCGTAACTGGACCTCCCTTCTGAATCTGTTGCTGGAAGCGGGGGACGACCGACCCGCTCGATCCAAGCACGTTGCCGAAGCGAACCATGGCGAATTTGGTCTTGCTTCCCTGCGCGGCCAAGGCCTGTAGGATCAGTTCGCAAACACGCTTGCTTGCGCCCATGACATTGGTTGGCCGTACGGCCTTATCTGTACTAACTAAGATAAAATGCTGCACGGCTGTGCGTTCCGCTTCCAATGCGCAATTCAGCGTGCCACTGATGTTGTTGCGCATACCCGCGATGACGTTCTCCTCGACTAGTGGAACGTGCTTGTAGGCTGCGGCATGGAAAACGGTATCGGGTTTCCAGCGGTCGAATAGTCGTCGTACCGTGTCGACATCAGCGATATTGCCCAATTCCGCATGGATCGCGGGCCTGCCGCGGTAGCCTTGGGCTTCCTGCGCCTCCCGCAACTCACCTTCGATGGAATAGAGCGCATGTTCGGTCATCTCGACGAGGATGAGGCGCGTGGGATCCAGTCGAATGATTTGACGGCATAGCTCGCTACCGATCGAGCCTCCTGCTCCAGTGACCATCACGGTAAAACCGCGGATTGTTCGATGTAGCAGCAACTCGTTCGGAGGTACGGGATCGCGGCCAAGAAGGTCGGTGATCTCGATCGCGCGTAGATCGCCGATGGATACTGACCCGCTCAATAAATCACCCATCGCGGGCAGCGTCAGGACCCTGACGCTGATATTCTCGAACTTGCGCACAATCCGCTCGCGCCGCTGGCGGGATATGCGCGGCAGTGCGAGCAATATCGTGCTCACTTCCAGTCGCTCGACGAGCTGGGCGACTTGATCGCTGCCATGAACTGAGACGCCGTCGAGGTGCTTGCCGATCAGTCTTGTATCGTCGTCGATATATCCACGGAGCACCATGTTAGGTTCATGGCGCATTGACAAGGCGAGTTGACGTCCCGCCGACCCCGCCCCGTAGATCAGCACGCCTTGCCGGCGCCCAGGAGAGCTGCGCTGATTAAGGAGATCCAGGAGCACATAGCGAGCCATAAGTCTGCTGAAGATCAGCAGCACGGCAAACACCATGGGTTGTATGAAGGCTACGGTGCGTGGGACTCCGGGAAATGCACCAATCGCCAACATAACACTGAGGCCAACCCCCATTAAAATGCATGATGTCGCGATGCCAACCATCGTGCGGGTTCCAATGAACCGCACGATAGAATTGTAAATTCCACGCCAAAAGAATATTGGAAGCCATAGTGACAGGCTGAGCGCCATTACTTTCGATATTGCGGGACTCCACAATATCCACTCACCTATGCGCAGCGAAAAGGCAATCCACACCGCGGCTATGCATAAGATGGCGTCGAGGGTTACGAGGGCGCCGACTTTGGTAGCCCGGTTCAAGCCGATAACCGCTCTCAGCAGAGCGATAGCCCCGTGGTCGATACGGTTCCAGATTTTAATCACCGGATACGCTCTCTCTGGTTCGAGCTGAACTGCGTCGAACGCGCACCACACGCTCCTCTGACGAAGCGCCTATATCAGCCACTTTTCATTTGCAAATTTGTATATGGAACGAGGTGCCGTCAGGTCGGGTTTGCCGGAGGTGTTGAGGCGTAAAAAGAGGCGCCATGTGGTGCTCGCCCAACACCAGCGCTGTGTCCGATAACCGTGATTCTCGGACACAGCGCTAGCGCTCACTGATCCGCCATGGCACAGCCATGTTATGGCTCCTCCCCGCCGCCCTGCCGCGCCCCCGATCGATCCCGCCGCGCTGACGCTCCCCACATTCGCGCCCGAACAACCCGCGCTTCCCGCGATCCTCAACGACAAGATCGAGCAGGCCGCCGCTTATGCCCGCGCCGCCCGCGCCGGCGCGACGCGGCGGGCGTATGAATCGGATTGGGCGATCTTCACCGCCTGGTGTGCGGCGCATCAGCTCGTCGCGTTGCCGGCGACGCCCGAGGTGGTGGCGGTGTTCGCCAGCGATCAGGCGGTCGGCGGGCTCAACCCGGCGACGATCGGGCGGCGGATCGCGGCGATCGGTCATTACCATCGCGCCGGCGGCCACCCCGCGCCGACCGCGCTGCCCACCGCCGGGCGGCTGGCGGAAGTGCTCGCCGGCATCCGTGCCGAACACGGTGGGGCGAAGCGCCGCAAGCAGCCCGCCGATGCCGCGGCGCTGCGCAACATGCTCGCGGGGATCGAGGGCGACGGGCTGCGGGCGGTGCGCGATCGCGCGATCCTGGCGGTGGGCATGGCCGCGGCGCTGCGCCGTTCGGAGATCGTCGCGCTCGGCGTCGAACATGTCGGGCTGGTCCCCGAGGGATTGCGGCTGACCATCGCGCGCTCGAAGACCGACCGGACCGGTGCCGGTGCGGTGATCGCCATTCCGGAGGGCTCGCGGATCCGCCCCAAGGCGCTGCTGCTCGCCTGGATGGCCGCGGCGGGGCACGATTCCGGACCCCTGTTCCGCCGGCTGTCGCGTAGCGACGCGCTGACCGGGGATGCGATGTCCGATCGGGCGATCGCCCGGCTGGTCCAGCAGCATGCCGCCGCGGCGGGCTATGACCCGACGCAATTCGCCGGTCATTCGCTACGCGCCGGCTTCCTGACCGAAGGCGCGGCGCAGGGGGCGACGATCTTCAAGCTGCAGGAGGTCAGCCGCCACAAATCGGTGCAGGTCCTGTCCGATTACGTGCGCAACGCCGAGCTGTTCCGCGATCACGCCGGCCAGCGGTTCCTCTAGTCTAGCGCTCGCGCAGCGCCGACAGCGAGAAGCTGACCGGCACGGTCAGTTCGATGCGCTCGGCGCGCGCCGGCGGGATCGGCGGGAACGGTACGGCATGGGCGACCGCGGCGGTCGCGGCATGGTCGAGCAGCGGCGAGCCGGACGACGCGACCAGCGCCACACCGAGCAGGCCGCCGTTGCGGGTGACGGTGAAGCGGACCAGCGCGGTGCCCTCGATCCCGGCGCTGCGGGCCGCTTCGGGATAGGCCTTTCGCTTCGCCAGCCGCGCCAGCACCTGCCCTTCCCAGCTCGTCTCGCTCGCCCCGGCCGGGGCGACGGCGGGCGGTGCATCGGGGGTCGGCGGTGCGGCGG
>NZ_SCMZ01000038.1:0-35670 GCF_005503285.1 Sphingomonas sp. 2SG | reverse complement strand
TCCCTAAGCGGCGACGTCGCTGTCCCAGCGGCGGCCGGCGACGGCGCGGGCTTCCTCGACGGGGAGGGGGCGGCCGAAATAGAAGCCCTGGACCTTGGTGCAGCCCAGATCCTGCACCATCCGGTGTTCGGCCTGGGTCTCGACGCCTTCCGCGGTGGTCGCCATGCCGAGACTCTGCGCCAGCGCGACGACGGCACGGATGATCGCGATCGCTTCCTTGACGCCGCGCGAGGCGCTCTGCACGAAGCTGCGGTCGATCTTGATCGACGAGAAGCGGGTGCGCGAGAGATAGCCGAGCGACGAATAGCCGGTGCCGAAATCGTCGAGGCTGAGCCGCACGCCGAGGTCGAGGATGCGTTCGAGCACCTTGGTCGCGCCGAGCCCCTCGTGCATGAAGACGCTTTCGGTCACCTCGAGCTCGAGCCGCTCGACCGACAGGCCGCTGTCGGCCAGCGCCGAGGTGACGACGGTGACGAAGCCGGGGTTCTGCAACTGGTCGGCGGAGACGTTGACCGCGACGCGGACGTGCGACGGCCAGCGCGCCGCCTCGGCGCAGGCGGTGCGCAACACCCATTCGCCGATCGGCTGGATCAGCCGCGCCTCTTCGGCGAGCGGGATGAACTTGGCGGGCGAAACGTCGCCGAACTGCGGGCTGTGCCAACGCAGCAGCGCCTCGAACCCGGTGAGGCTGCCGGTCGCGGCATCGACCACCGGCTGGTAGTGGAGGTGCATCTCGCCGCGTTCGAGCGCCTGGCGCAGCGCCATTTCGAGGACGCGGCGCTCCTCCGCCTGCACGTGCAGCTCGGGCTCATAGGCGTGGTAGACGCCGCGGCCGGCATCCTTGGCGCGGTAGAGCGCGAGGTCGGCGGAGCGGATCAGCATCTCCGCGGTGCGGCCGTCGCGCGGGCCGATCGCGAGGCCCACCGACGCGCCGATGTAGAGCGTATTGGCATCGACCTCATAGGGGCGCGACAGCGTCTCGATGATCCGCTGCGCCAGCGCCTCGACCGCGCTGCTGTTGGTCGCATCGCGCATCACCACCGCGAATTCGTCGCCGCCGAGCCGGCCGCAGGTCTCGTTGTCGCCCATCAACTGTGCCAGCCGTTCGGCGACGCGACTGAGCAGGCGATCGCCGATCGGATGGCCGAGCGTGTCGTTGACCGCCTTGAACCGGTCGAGATCGATCATCATGAATGCGCAGCGGCCGCCCCATTTGTCCGCCTCCGCCATCGCCCGCGCCAGCGTCTCGTTGACCATCAGCCGGTTGGGCAGGCCGGTCAGCGTGTCGAAGCGCGCCATCCGGTTGATCTTGTCGGCCGATGCGCGCTGTTCGGTGACGTCCGAGCCGACGCCGCGGAAGCCGCAGAAAGACCCGTTTTCGTCGAACCGCGGGCTGGCGGCGAGTTCCCACCAGCGCTCCTCGCCGTCGACGGTGAGCGACAGCCGCAGGTCGCGGAAGCTGTCGCGCGTCTTCAGTTTGTCGGCGAGGGCGCGCAGGCCGGGGGTGAATTCGCCGGTGTCCCAGGTCGGTCCGGCGAGCACCTGGAGGAAGGGCATGCCTTCGATGGTGACCGGATCGAGCCGGCAGGCATAAGCGAAGCGGGGCGAAGCCTTGACGACGCGGCGGGCGGCGTCGGTCTCCCACAGCCAGTCGGCGCTGGTCTCCTCGAATTCGCGCAGCAGCAGGCTGACCGTCTCGTCGCGTTCCGCCAGCGCGATCTGGCTGGCGCGGATCACCACCAGCGAGCGGGCGCGGTTGAGGCAGACGACGATCAGCATCACGGTGAAGATCGACGTTGCGCAGGCCGCGGCAAAGCTTCCGATCGTCACCAGCTTCACCGTCACCGACAGGCCGAGCCCGCCGACGAAGGCGATCGTGGCGAGCGCCAGCGGTGCCATCGCGACCGCACCGGCGGTCATCAGCACCGACAGGATCATCCACAGCACATAGGCGCTGTTGGACCCGGGATGGGTGTTGAAGATCAGGCAGGGGATCGACCAGGCGACGGCGAGCGCGACGCCCTCGATCGCAGTGGCGCGCAGGTCGGCCTGGGTGGCATAGCCGCCGTCGCGATGCCGCGTGCTGAGCCGGCGCATCGCGACGGTGACCGACACCGCCGCGACGAGCATCGCCCAGCCGCCCAGCCACCATGCCGACACCTGCGTCGCGAACAGCGACACGGTGGTCGCCGCGCCGATCAGATTCGCGCAGAGCAGCAGCAAGGCGAGCTGGCGGCCGGCGTCCAGTTGCGTCGAGCGGATACGTGCCCAATGCGCGGCGTCGTCGCCGTCGCGAAACCCCAGCAGCTGAGAAAAGCGGATCGCGCTGGGATCCGAGGCAGGCGCGGTTTCTTGGTTCACCCGCGGGGGGTTACCCGGTCAAGGTTGACGGAGTGTTAGAACCGGATTGAGATTTCATCCGAAATGCCAGTTACTTCACCGAATTTGATCGATCGGCTTCCATTATCGTTTTCGGTTTAAGTGTCCTGTCGGAGGGGACCGTGGGCAGGGGTTGGTCCGCTACCACACCCACGGCGTCACCCCGGACTTGTTCCGGGGTCCACACTGCGGCGGGGAGAGGGGCTTGAGGCGGCACCATGCCCTCGCGGCGCGGTGGACCCCGGAACAAGTCCGGGGTGACGGGTCTTTTTTACGTCAACGTCACGAAACCGACAGGGGCGTCAGGCCGCGATCGCGTAAGGCTTGATGTCGCCGCTCAGATACAGGTTGCGCGCCTTGGCGCGCGACAGCTTGCCCGAGCTGGTGCGCGGCAGCGTGCGCGGCGGGATCAGCTCGATCACGCAGTTCATGCCGGTCACCGAGCGGACGCGCTCGCGAATCTCCTCGCGCAGCCGCTGGCGCTCGGCCTCGTCGCTGCTGCGGCACTGGACGAGCACCGCCGGCGTCTCCTCGCCGCCGGGCGTGGTGATCGCGAAGGCGGCGATGTCGCCCGCCTTGAAGCCGGGCAGCTGCTCGACCGCCCATTCGATGTCCTGCGGCCAGTGGTTCTTGCCGTTGACGATGATCATGTCCTTGGCGCGGCCGACGATGTAGATGTAGCCGTTCGACATATAGGCCATGTCGCCGGTGTCGAGCCAGCCGTCGCTCATGCAGGCGTCGGTCGCCGCGGCATCGCGGAAATAGCCGACCATCACGCTCGGTCCCTTGCACCAGAGCTTGCCGATCGCGCCGTCGGGCAGTGGGGTGCCGTCTTCCTCGCGGATCTCGACGGTCATGTCGCGCACCGGCTTGCCGCAATTGACGATCGCGCGGAAGCGTTGCGGGCGCGGACCGTCGTTGGCGGCAAGCGAATCGCCGCCGCCCGACAATTGCGTCTCCTCGACAAGCTCGACGCGGATGCCCTCGCCCGGCGGCATCAGCGACACCGCCAGCGTCGCCTCGGCGAGGCCGTAGCTCGGCAGGAAGGCGCTCGCCTTGAAGCCGGCATCGGCGAAGGCGTCGACGAACGCCTGCATCACGTCAGGGCGGATCATGTCGGCGCCGTTACCGGCGACGCGCCAGCGCGACAGGTCGAACCGCTGCGACGCCTTGGTCTGCGACGACATGCGGCGCGCGCAGATGTCATAGCCGAAGGTCGGCGAATAACTCAGCGTCGTGCCGTCGTGGCGGCTGATGAGATCGAGCCAGGCGAGCGGGCGGCGCGCGAAATCCTCGGTCTTGAGGTAATCGGTCGAGACCTGGTTGGCGATCGGCGACAGGAAGCAACCGACGAGCCCCATGTCGTGATACCAGGGCAGCCAACTGACGCAGCGATCGGTGCCGTCGGCAGCGATTTCCATGCCGTGGCTGTGCGCGGCGAGATTGTTGAGCAGCGCATGGTGCGTGATCGCGACGCCGTGCGGGAAGCGCGTCGAGCCGCTGGAATATTGCAGATAGGCGATCGCCTCTCCGTCCGCCTGCGGCAGCGGCGCCGCGACCGCCGGACGGTCGGCGAAGTCGGACCAGTCGATCCCCTCGGTCCCCGCGAGCCGTGCCGCCTCGGCCGCCATCGCGGCGAGCTCGGGCGGGAAGATCAGCATCTTCGGCTCGCAGCTCGCGAGCTGGACGCGGAGCTGTTCGATATAGGAATCGCGCCCGCCGAACGAGGTCGGCAGCGGCAGCGGCACCGGCCAGGCGCCGGCATAGACCGCACCGAAGAACAGCGCGGCGAATTCCGGCCCGGTCTCGGCGACCAAGGCAATCCGGTCCTCGGGCTGCACGCCGGCGGCGATCAGGCGATGCGCCATCGCGATCGCGTCGCGGCGCAGCTCGGCGAACGGATAGGCACGGGCGAGCGCACCGCGGGCATCGTGGAAGTTGAGGCCGCGCACGCCCGTGGCGGCATAATCCAGCGCCTCGCCGAGCGTGGCGAAATCGGCATAGCGACGGGGCAGGTCGTCCAGCGTCGGCGTGGCCGCCATCTGGGGCGTCGGCGAGGGCGCGGACTGCTCGGTCATACAAAATCCTGTTCACTCGCCACGGGGCGAAACCATCTTCACTGTGCGCTATAACGCGCGATCATCGTTCTAAATCGAGCGCCACTGTGGCAACAACATGGCCATGAGGCAGGAACGGCGTACTCTTCCCCCGCTCGATGCCGCCGCTTTGGAGCGGATGGCGCTGCGCTACGTCGAACGCTTCGCGACGACGCGCGGCAAATTGGCCGACTATCTCCACCGCAAGATCCGCGAACGCGGCTGGGATGGCGACGCCGCCGACCCGCAGGCGCTGGCGCAGCGGATGGCCGATCTCGGCTATGTCGACGACCGGCTGTACGCGGAGAGCAAGGCGGCGGCGCTGACCCGGCGCGGGCTCGGCGCGCGGCGGGTGACGATGGCGCTGCGCCACGCCCATGTCGGCGAGGCGGATACGGAGGATCTGGCGCCGCAGATCCACGAACAGGCCGAGGCGGCGGCGCTCACCTTCGCGCGGCGCAAGCGGATCGGGCCGTTCGGGCCGCCGAACGACGATCGCGCGGTCCGCGACAAGCAACTCGCCGCGATGCTCCGGGCCGGACATGCAATGGATTTGTCGCGCCGGATTGTCGCAGCGCGGGACGAAAGCGAGTTCGGAGAAATCGGGTAAACGTCCCTTTCGCAATTGCAGCAGCGATGAACCGTGCTAGCGTAGCGTCCATAGGGGTGCAGTGATGCGTAGCGAGCCGCAACGGGAGGGCGACGAGCGTGACGACGGGGATATGCCCGGCGCGCGTGCTGGTCTGCAAGCCGCGACGAATGAGGGCGAGGGGCCGATCGCCATCGCCGGCGTGATTAAATGGTTCGACGTCACGCGCGGCTTCGGCTTCGCGGTCGCCGACGACCGGTCGCTGGGCGACGTGCTGATCCACTTTTCCGTTTTGCAGCCGTACGGCCGCCGCAGCCTGCCCGAGGGCGCACGGGTCGAGACGCTCGCGGTGCAGCGCGGCCGCGGCTATCAGGCACGCGAGGTGATCGCGATCGATCTGTCGAACGCCGTCGAGGATGCGCCGCGGGCGCCGCGCGCCGCCGACCGGGTCGATCCGGTCGCGCTGATCGACGAGGCCGGGCCGTTCGAAGGCGCTGCGGTCAAATGGTTCAACCGGCTGAAGGGCTATGGCTTCCTGGTCCGCGACAGCGACGGCAGCGACGTGTTCGTTCATATGGAGACGCTGCGCCGCGCCGGCATCGCCGCGGTCGAGCCCGAACAGCGGCTGCGTGCGCGCATCGTCGCCGGCCGCAAGGGACCGCTCGCGGTCACCGTCGAGGAGGGCTGACCGCGTGATCGGATCGAAGGCGATGCTGGCGATCGTCGCGGTGCTGGGGCTCGGCGCGGGCGGCGTGGCGATCCAGCAAGGGGTGTTCACCCGCACGCCGCCGACCGACGCGACGGCCAAGGCGCTGCTGCCGGTGACGATCACCAGCGCCAACGGCGCGCACGTCTTTCAGGTCGAGCGGGCGACGACGGCGGCCGAGCAGGCGCGCGGGCTGATGTACCGCACCGACCTGAAGCCCGACGGCGGCATGCTCTTCGCGCCCTATCCGGCCGAAGGCGGCGGCCCGCGCGAGGCGAACTTCTGGATGAAGAACACGCCGACCCCGCTCGACATCCTGTTCATCCGCGCCGACGGCACGATCGCGACCATCGCGGAGAACACCGTGCCCTTCTCGGAGACGCCGGTGCCCTCGCGCGAGCCGGTCGCCGCCGTGCTCGAACTGGTCGGCGGCCGCGCCGCAGACCTCGGCATTGCCGAAGGCGACAGGGTGACCTGGGCGAAGTGAGCGCCGGTGAGGGTCTTTGGCGCTCGAACGATCGCCAAAGACCGGTCCGGCATGATGGAAAATGGGCGAACGGGCTCTCGTCACGCAGCCGCCATGTCGATCAACTGGCATCATCCGGCAGCCCCGGCCTGGCGCGGGAACGAGCCAGCTGGCGAGCGGACGACGATCCCGGTTGAAGGCCGCCGCCGCAGCGGGTAAGCGCAGGCGCATCATGGGCATCAACCTCAATCCCTTCACCTGGTGGAACGGCGCATCCTGGGGCACGATGCTCTACGGCTTGCGCGGCATGGCGCAGGTCGGCACCGATTCGCTCGGCAACGTCTATTATCAGGGGGGCAAGGACGGCAGCGGCCGCGTGCGCCGCTGGGTGATCTACGAGGGCGCCAACGACGCCAGCCGCGTGCCGCCCGAATGGTTCAGCTGGCTGCATCATCAGATCGACGACGTGCCCGCTCGCGCGATGCCCGCGCCGCGGCCGTGGCAGAAGCCGGCGGTGCCCAACATGACGGGTACGCCGCTCGCCTATCGCCCCTCGGGCGCGCTCGAGAAGGGCGGCAAGCGCGCCGCCGCGACCGGCGACTACGAAGCCTGGACGCCCGAAGGGTGACGCGACGCTGGCTCGCCGCCGGCGTCCTGCTGGTGGTGCTGGGGCTGGCCGCGGTGTTCGGCTATCGCGCGTGGCAGCGGTCGGACGAAGCCGGCCGCGCCGTCGCCGTACAGGAATTCGCGCCGAGCGAGGCGAACCAGAGCGAGGGCATCGAGACCGTCGCGACCACCGACGTCGCCTTGCCGACCGGCGGCACGCCGATGGCACAGCGGGTGGCCGTGGTCGGCCTGCTCAACAAGCGCAACGGCGTCAGCCGCGACCTGACGCTGCGGCCCGGGCAGGCGGTCCGCGTCGGCGATGCGATCGTCCGGCTGCGCGCCTGCGAACATACCGCACCCTGGGAGCAGGATCAGCTCACCGGCGCGTTCGTGCAGCTCGACGTCCGCGGCAGCGACCGGCATTGGCGGCGGGCGTTTTCGGGCTGGCTGTTCAAGGAACGGCCGTCGCTCAACGTCGTTCAGCACCCGGTCTACGACGTCTGGACCAAGAGCTGCACGATGTCGTGGCCGGCGACCGGCCCGGGCACGACCTCGCTGTCCGGTGGCGAGGCGGCGGGCAACCGGTCGAGCGCGAAGAAGTCGCCGGCGGCGGACGATGCCGATACCACCCCCGACGAACCGATCGTCCCCTCCAGCGCACCGGCGAGCAACGCGCAATAATCCTTCCGGTCGATCTCCACCGCGCCCAGCGAGGCGAGGTGCGAGGTCTGGAACTGGCAGTCGAGCAAGGTGAAGCCGCCGACCTTGAGCCGCGCGACCAGCCAGGCGAGTGCGACCTTGGATGCATCGGTTCGGCGGCTGACCATCGATTCGCCGAAGAAGGCGCGACCGAGCGCGAGGCCGTAGAGGCCGCCGACCAGCTCGTCGCCCTCCCAGCATTCGATCGCATGCGCGAAGCCCATGCGATGCAGCGCGACGAAGGCCCGTTCGATACCGGTGTTGATCCACGTCTCCGGGCGATCCTCGGCGCTTTCCGCGCAGAGCTGGATCATCCGTTCGAAGGCGGTGTCGGCGGTGACGCGGAACCGGTCGCGCGCGATCGTCTTGCGCAGCGAGCGCGACACGCGGAAGCCGTCGATCGGCAGGATCGCGCGGCTGCGCGGCTCGACCCAATAGACGCTGGCGGCCTTGCGATCGTCCGCCATCGGGAAGACGCCGACCGCATAGGCGCCGAGCACGAGGTGTGGATCGAGTGTCTCCATCACCGCTGAGGTGGCGCAGCCGATGCGGCGGTGCAAGTGGGGGCGAGTCGCGGCTCGGCCTTCTGGCGGTTTCCCGCCCATGTCAGCTGTCCAAGCTTCGTACTTCGCGTCACCCCGGGCTCGACCCGGGGTCCCGCTTCATCCCGACCGGCACGTAGCGGACCCCGGCCGAGCCCTCGGCGGAAGCCACATAGTGCTCCTGCGAAAGCAGGAGCCCAGGAGTCCCGAACGCCATAAAGGCGTTGTTTTGCTTGGCTCTGGGCTCCTGCTTTCGCAGGAGCACTGCGCCCATGTATCGGTGATGGCGGCTTTTGCAGGGAGCTCGATCAAGTCCGGGGTGACGGAGAGAAGGTGTCGCTGTCGCAGCATCGATGAATATCGATCACGCCCTATTCCAGCGGCAGCGCCGCGAATTCCGCCGTCGCTTCCGCGCGCGCGGAGAGGGCGGCGAGGGCCGGATGGCGCGCCGGGGGCACGACGTCGCCCAGCTTGCTGCCGGTGAAGCGCCAGGCGACCGCCGTGGTGATGTCCGCCTGCGTCCATCGGCCCGCGACGAGCCAGTCGTCGACCCCGGCATAGGCCGCCTCGAGCAAATCGTACGCCGCCAGCAATTGCTCTTGCACGCGGTCGAGCCAAGGCTGGTGCTGCTTCTCCGCCGGTCGCAAATTGGTCTCGTAGACGATCTGCACCGTCTTCTCGCAGGCGGCGAGCGCCAGCCCGATCACGCGCTGCGACGCGAGAAAGGCGGCGGGATCGTCCGGCAGCAGGCGGCGCTCCGCCGGCACGATCCGTTCGAGCCAGTCGAGGATCAGCGTCGATTCGATCAGCACGACGCCGTCGTCGGTGACCAGCGTCGGCGCCTTGACGGTGGGGTTGATCGCGCCGAACGCCGCCACATCGCGGAACACCGATAAAGGCTCGTGATCGAACGTCAGGCCCATAGCCTTCATCGAGATCGCCACCCGGCGGACATAAGGTGAATCGAGCATGCCGATCAGGCGCATGGGCGGTCCTTCGAACGAGCGGATGATATGGGACGCTATTTGGCCAGCCGGCTTTCGATCGTCGTCCACAATCGGGCGAACGCCGCCGCCGCGGCCGACCGCGGCGCATAGGTCGCGACCGGGGCGCGATGCTCGGCCATCGCCTCGACCGCGCTCGCCATCGGGATCGCCGGCCAGTCGGGGTGGGCGGCGAGCGCGTCGGCGTGGAGCCGGCGGCGGCGGTCGACCATCATATGGACCGGCAACACCGGCACCTTGCCGCCGAGGTGACGGACCACCTCGTCATGCGCCCGCTGCGCGAAGGGCGAGGGGATCACCGGCAGGACGATGAGGTCGGCGGCGCGGATCACCTGTTCGCTGGTCTCGGTCAGGCCGGGCGGGCAGTCGAGCAGGACATGGTCGTAATCACCGATCTGCTCGATCAGCCGGTCGAGCCGCCGGCGCTTGCCGATATCGTGCAGCACGAGGTCGAGCGTGCGCAGCGAATCGTCGGCGGCGATCAGGTCGAGCAGCGGAATGTCGGTGGGGCGGGTGTGCGCCGCGGGCTTGGCATCCTTGGTGAACAGGGCACGCGCCTGGTCGCCGACGGGCGTCCGGCCGAGCACCCAGCTGCTCGCCGCCTGCGGATCGAGATCCCACAGGATGGTGCGCCGCTTCGACAAGGCGGCGCTGCTGTAGGAGAGGTTGACCGACAGCGTGGTCTTGCCCACGCCGCCCTTCGAACTGTAGATCGCGATCGTCGCCATGCCAGCGACGTACCGGAATGGACCTATTCCGGCAACGGTCGATCGCCGACGCCCACGCAAAAGGGCCGGCAGATCGCTCCACCGGCCCGGAAACGTTGTGCGGTGCCGCAGCTTACGACTTGCAGCTCTGCGACGGCTTGCCCGGCTGGGTGACGGTGATCGTCTTGGGATCGCCGGTCAGCTTCCAGCCGCCTTCGGCGACGAGCGGATCGCCCGTCTTCTCGGCGGTCAGGCGGGTAGCGGTACCAGTCTGCGACGTCTTGACGAGTGCCAGCTTGTCGCCCTCGAACAGGGTGACGTAGAGCAAGCTGTTGTCCTTGCAGCGGAAGGTCTTTTCCGCCTTGATCGCGGGCGGCAGCTCGACCGGGCCGCGGTTGGCGAGGGCGTTGGCCATCGGATCGGGGTTGGAGTCGAGCACCTCGGCCGAGTTGGGCTTGGAGTTGCAGGCCGCCAGCGCGAGCAGCGCGGCGGTGGCGGAGAGGAGGAGGGGGCTCTTCATAGCGGCGCGACGCTTCGCGCATGCAGCAAGGAGCGTCAAGCAGGATGACTGACGTATGTGAGCTGGCTCGGGAAAATGCGACGGACGCCGCCCCGCTTGGCCGCCGCCAAGCTTAGCTTCGCTTGCCGCTGGCGCTGCCACGCGCCATCTAGCGACGATGCATACCACGCCCGACACCCTCGCCCTGATCGGCAACACCCCCCTCGTCCGACTGAAGGGGCCGAGCGAGGCGACCGGATGCGACATCTTCGGCAAGTGCGAATTCGCCAACCCCGGCGCCTCGGTGAAGGACCGCGCCGCGCTCGGCATCGTCGAGGATGCGGAAGCGCGCGGCGTGCTCCATCCCGGCGGCACGATCGTCGAGGGGACGGCGGGCAACACCGGCATCGGCCTCGCGCTGGTCGCCAACGCCAAGGGCTATCGGACGATCATCGTCATGCCCGAAACGCAGAGCCGCGAGAAGATGGACACGCTGCGCGCGCTCGGCGCCGAGCTGGTGCTGGTGCCGGCGGCGCCTTATGCCAGCCCCTATCATTTCGTGCACACCTCGCGCCGGATCGCGGAGGAGCGCGACAATGC
Source organism: Sphingomonas sp. 2SG (assembly GCF_005503285.1). Lineage (NCBI taxonomy): Bacteria > Pseudomonadati > Pseudomonadota > Alphaproteobacteria > Sphingomonadales > Sphingomonadaceae > Sphingomonas > Sphingomonas sp. 2SG. The sequence goes on along the minus strand of NZ_SCMZ01000038.1, from coordinate 24,777 downwards.
CTTGTGGGCGAACCAGTTCGACAATGTCGCCAACCGCCGCGCGCATATCGTCGGCACCGCCGAGGAGATCTGGCAGCAGATGGAGGGGCGGATCGATGGCTTCACCTGCGCGGCGGGCACCGGCGGGACGATCGCCGGCGTCGGGCTGGGATTGAAGGCCAAGGACGAAAGCATCTGCATCGCGCTCAGCGATCCGCATGGCGCGGCGCTCTACGAATATTACGCGCATGGCGAATTGCGCGCCGAGGGCTCGTCGGTCGCCGAGGGAATCGGGCAGGGGCGGATAACCGCCAATCTCGACGGCGCGCCGATCGACACCCAGTTCCGCATCTCCGACCAGGAGGGCTATCGCTGGGTACGGCGGCTGCTCGACGAGGAGGGGCTTTGCCTCGGTTTGTCTTCGGGGATCAACGTCGCCGGCGCGGTGCGGCTCGCCGAGCGGCTCGGGCCGGGCAAGCGGATCGCGACGATCCTGTGCGATACGGGCTTCCGCTATCTGTCGTCGCTCTACGATCCCGAATGGCGTGCCGCCAAGGGGCTGGCATAGCGGCCGCTGACGGGGCGCGTGGGCCGACGGCCGTCGTCCGGCGCCCCGCCAACCGCTTATTCGACAAACCGGTGACGAACCGTTACAGAGGCGCGGCAAGATGAGAGCCGTGCGAGACACCCAGCAGACGATGCAACGGATCAAGGTCGGTGTGATCGGCCTGGTTGCCGTGGTGCTGCTGATCGCCGTTGCCAGCGCCATCCTCGGCTCGGCCACCCGCGAGCGGCCGATCGCCGCCGCCGGATCGGCGCAGGCCGACGTGGTCGCCAACATCGCCATGACCAACGCCGGCGCCGCTGCGGCCGCGGCGGGCGCATCGGGCGAGCCGCTTGCCGAACTGGGCGTCGCCCCCTCCACCAGCAACAGTCAAGCACCGCGCTGATGCGCCGCCGGGGAAATCCGGGGATCGCAGCTAAGCATCTGATTAGACGCATTTTATTGCCTTCGAGCAAGGCCGTGTCGCGTCGGTCGTGGGGTGCGCGCCCACCCGGCTAGGCGACGACGGGGTCGTTTCCCCGCTTTTCCCCAAAAATCCCGTTGCGTCCCCGGGGTGCTGTTGATACCAACAGCGTCAACGGGCAGGCATCACCGGTTGCGTCCATCGCAACAGGCCGAACGGCGACGACGGGTCGTTTTTCGGAACGGTGAGCCGTGCGCGTCAGGGTGCGAGACGGCAGTGTCGGAAAGGGGCGATTATCAGGGAAGCGGACTTGCTCTTGTCGACGACAAGGGTCGCGTCGCCATCCCCAATGCGCTCCGCTCGACCTTGGCCGAGAATGCACCGCGACCCGACGGCAAGGACGGCGGCACGGTCATCATCGCCGCGCACGAGGACCAGCCCTGCCTGATCGCCTACGATCCTGCCTATCTCGCCGAGCTCAAGCGCGAGCTGAACGAGCGGGTCGCGCTGTCGCGCGGTCCCGACGGCAAGATCGATCACAATATCAAGCGCGGCGGAGCCAATGGCGAAGCCGTGCCGTTCGACGGATCGGGGCGCTTCATCATGCCGGGTTTTCCCCGTTTCTATGCCGGTATCGGGGCGCATGCCTTCTTCTGGGGCACGCTCGACTATATCGAGATCTGGGACCCCAAGACCTTGCTGTCGACGCCGAACATCGCGCCGCAGATGGTCGCCGCCTGCCGCTATTACTGCCAGGACAAGGGCATCGCGCTGTGAGCGACGCCCCGCACATTCCCGTGCTGCTCGATGAGGTCGTCGCCGCGCTCGCCCCCGCCCCGGGCGAGCGGATCGTCGACGCGACCTTCGGCGCCGGCGGCTATACGCGCGCCATCCTCGCCACCGGCGCGCAGGTCGTGGCCTTCGACCGCGACCCCGATGCGATCGCCGCGGGCCGCGCCGCGAACATCCCCGGCCTGACGCTCGTCCACAGCGACTTTTCGGCGCTGGAGGCGGCGCTCGAGGCGCCGGTCGACGGGCTGACGATGGATATCGGCGTGTCGTCGATGCAGCTCGATCAGGCCGAGCGCGGCTTCTCCTTCCAGTCGGACGGCCCGCTCGACATGCGGATGAGCCAGGAGGGGGCGAGCGCCGCCGACTTCCTCAACACCGCCGAGGAAGAGGCGATCGCCGACATCCTCTATCATTATGGCGACGAGCCAAAGTCGCGCCGCGTCGCGCGCGCGATCGTCGCCGCGCGCCCGCTGACCCGCACGTCGGAACTGGCCAATGTCGTGCGCAAGGCGCTCGGCCATCGCCCGCACGACAAGAAGGACCCGGCGACGCGCACCTTCCAGGCGATCCGCATCCATGTGAACCGCGAACTGGGCGAGCTCGCCGACGGCCTCGCCGCGGCCGAGCGCGTTTTGAAGCCGGGCGGCCGCTTGGCGATCGTCACCTTCCACAGTCTGGAGGATCGGCTGGTCAAGCGCTTCCTGCGCGACCGGTCGGGCAATGCGCCGGGCGGCTCGCGGCATCTGCCGCAGGCGGCGGCGGGCATCGCCCCGAGTTTCGAGGCCGTCGGCCGCGCGGTGCGCGCCGGCGAGGCCGAGGTCGCGCGCAATCCCCGCGCGCGCTCGGCGACGTTGCGGACCGCCCTGCGAACGGCGGCGCCCGCTTGGGGCAATGGCAATCTGGCGGAGGTGACATCATGACGGCGGCGTATCGGTTGAAGGGGATCGGGTGGTTCGGTGGCTGCGTCGCCATCGTCCTCGGCTTCTACCTGGTGTCGCTGCAGGTCGCGGCGGAGCGCAAGAAGCTCGAGACGATGGACCGCAAGATCGATTCGGCGCAGCGCGACATCCGCGCGCTGGAAACCGAGTTCGAGACGCGTGCCAATCTCGCCCAGCTCGAGAAGTGGAATGGCGAGACGCTGGCGCTCGCCGCGCCGGTCGCCGGACAGTTCGTCACCGACGAGGGCGCGCTCGCCAGCCTCGACGTCAACCAGGTCGGCGTGACCGCGCCGGGGACCAAGCTGGCCGCGCTCGTCGTGCCGTCGCTCGCCACCGTCAACGTCGCCGCCCCCGCCGCCACGCCCGCGCCCGCCGTCGTCCAGGTCGCCGCCGCGCTGCCGACCGCCAAGCGCGCGGTCATCAAGGTCGCCGCGATCGAGAAGAGCGCGCCGATGCTCGCGAAGCTGAACGAGGCGGCGCGCGCCAAGGTCGCGGTCGCCAAGGTCCGGCCGCAGGCGGTGGCGATGCTCGACAAGAAGCTGCTGTCCGACACGACGCTCGGCGATATCCTCAGCAGCGCGCGCGCGGAGGCCCGCAAGCGTTGACCGTCGTCGTCGCCCGGCCCGCACAGCAACGGCGCAACGCCACCCAGCGCCATGCGCTGGTGGCGACGTCGCATATGCGGCTGATGATGTTGCTGATGCTCTTCGCCGCGGCGGTGACGCTGGTCATCGGCCGGCTGGTGATGCTCGGCGTGATGTCGGGCGGCGAGGCGGAGGCGCGCGTCGCCGCGCTTGCCGCGCGCGGCGATATCGTCGATCGCAATGGCGCGCCGATGGCGCGGACGATCGACGCCTGGACGATCGCGGTCCACCCCAAGCAGATCATCGGCGACAAGATGGAGATCGCCAGCCGCCTCGCCGCGCTGATGCCCGATCGCGGCGATCAGGCGTGGTTCTACGGCCAGCTCACCCGCCCGGTGAGCTTCGTCTACCTCCAGCGCCGCGCCAGCCCGGCGCTGGTCGAACAGGTCAATGCGATCGGCGAGCCGGCATTGGTCTTCGCGCGCGAGACGCAGCGCCTCTATCCGCAATCGACGATGGCGAGCCATGCGCTCGGCTTCCTGTCGACCGACGGCCACGGCATGAGCGGCATGGAGCGGGTGCTCGACGAACGACTGCTCGACCCGACCAAGGCGGGCCAGCCGGTCGCGCTGTCGATCGACGTGCGCGTGCAGGCGGCGCTGGAAAGCGAGCTCAGCCGCGCGATGAACACCTTCTCGGCGCGCGGCGCGGGCGGCATCGTGCTCGACGTCGCCACCGGCGAGGTGATCTCGATGGTGTCGCTGCCGACGTTCAATCCCAATCGCGTCGGCATGGCGGGCTCGGAAGAGCTGCGCAACATCACCACGCAGAGCGTGTTCGAGCTCGGCTCGACCTTCAAGCCGATCACCGTCGCTACCGCGATCGACACCGGCACGGTGACGCTCAACCGCAAGTTCGACGCGACGCATCCGTTGAAGGTCGGCGGCTTCACCATCCATGACGAGCGCGGCGATCCGCAGCGTTGGCTGTCGATGCCCGAAACGCTGATCTATTCGTCCAACATCGCCACCGCACGCATCGCCGATGAGATCGGGCCGCAGAAGATGCAGACGATGTTCCGCAAATTGGGCTTCGACACCAAGCCCGACATCGAGCTGCGCGAAAAGGGGCGGCCGCTGATGCCGACCTATTGGGCGCGCACCACGACGATGACCACCGCCTACGGCCATGGCATCGCGGTGACGCCGCTGCATCTCGCCAGCGCCTATGCCGCACTGGTCAACGGCGGCATCTGGCGGCCGGCGACGCTGATGAAGGTCGCGCCGGGGCAGGCGCCGGTCGGCCGTCGCGTCATCAGCGAACAGACCAGCGCGCGGATGCGGCAGATGCTGCGGCTGATCGTGCTGCGCGGCACCGGCCGCAAGGGCGAGGCGCCGGGCTATCGCGTCGGCGGCAAGACCGGCACCGCCGAGGCGGCGGTGGCGGGCGGCTACGACCATTCGCGCAACGTCGCGACGTTCGCGGCGGCTTTCCCGATGGACGCACCGCGCTATGTGGTGCTTGCCATGCTCGATTCGCCCAAGGGTACGAAGGAAACCGGCGGCTGGAAGACCGCCGCGTGGAACGCCGCGCCCGTCGTCGGGCGGACGATCTCGCGCGTCGGCGCGATGCTCGGCGTCGTTCCCGACGAGCGGCAGGACATCGACGTGTCGGACCTGATGCCGTTGATCTGGCAGGACCCGACGCGCAAGCTGGCCAGCGGCAACTAAAGGGGGTGTAATGAGACTGGGCGCACTCACCGGCGGCGGCGAAGAGGCGATCGTCACCGGCTTCGCGATCGATCATCGCAAGGTCGCCCCCGGCACCGTCTTCGGCGCCTTTCAGGGCGCGCGCGTCAACGGCGAGGAGTATATCGCCGATGCCGTCCGCTCGGGCGCGATCGCGGTGGTGACGCGGCCCGGCGTGCCGGTCGAGGGCGCGGTGGCAATCGTCGACGACAATCCGCGCGAGCGGTTCGCGCGCGCCGCGGCGACCTTCTTCGCGCCCTTCCCGGAGGTCGCAATCGCGGTCACCGGCACCAACGGCAAGACCTCGACCGTCGAGATGACGCGGCAGCTCTGGCGGATGGCAGGCGCGCATGCCGCCTCGATCGGCACGCTCGGCGTCACCACCGCCGACGAGCGCGTGACGACCGGGCTGACCACGCCCGACGTCGTCACCTTCCTGTCCAACGTCGCCGGCCTCGCGCGCGAGGGGATCACGCACGTCGCCTTCGAGGCGTCGAGCCACGGCCTCGTCCAGTATCGCACCGAGGGGCTGAGCGTCGCCGCGGCGGCCTTCACCAATCTCAGCCGCGACCATCTCGATTATCACGGCGACATGGGCGCCTATCTGACCGCCAAGCTGCGCCTGTTTTCCGAAGTGCTGAGCCCCGAAGGCACCGCGGTGGTCTGGGCCGACGACGTGCATGCGGCGCGGGTGATCGACCTCGCGCAGGCGCGCGGCAACCGACTGGTGACGGTCGGCGAGCGCGGCGCGACGCTGCGGCTGGTCGGGCGCGACCCGACCCTGCTGGGGCAGGGGCTGACGATTGAGGCGGAGGGGGAGACGCATCGCGTCACGCTGCCGCTGATCGGCGGTTATCAGGCGGCCAACGCGCTCGTCGCGGCGGGCCTCGTCATCGCGACCGGCGGCGACGTCGCGCGGACGATCGCCGATCTCGCGCGGCTGCAACCGGTGCGCGGGCGGCTGGAGCGGGCGGCGATCGCGCGCAGCGGCGCGCCGGTCTATGTCGATTACGCGCATACCCCCGATGCGCTCGAAGCGGCGATCGCCGCGCTCAAGCCGCATGCCGGCGGCCGCCTGATCGTCGTGTTCGGCGCCGGCGGCGACCGCGATCCCGGCAAGCGTGAGACGATGGGGCAGGTCGCGCAGATGCAGGCCGACCTCGCCATCGTCACCGACGACAATCCGCGCACCGAGGACCCCGCGACGATCCGCGCCGCGATCCTCAAGGGTGCGACCAACGCCCGCGAGATCGGCGACCGCCGCGCGGCAATCGCCGCGGCGATCGCCGAGGCGGGGCCGCAGGACATCGTCCTGATCGCCGGCAAGGGCCACGAACAGGGCCAGATCGTCGGCGACATGGAACTGCCCTTCGACGACGTCAGCGTCGCGCGGGAGTATGCCGCGTGAGCCGGGACAACCGCCCAACCTACCCGTCACCCCGGACTTGTTCCGGGGTCCACCCGTTCGCGCGGACAGCACTCGGACAAACAACCGTTCTCCTCGCCGCAGAGTGGACCCCGGAACAAGTCCGGGGTGACGGGGCAGTGCAGCCATGACGGCGCCCCTCTGGACCGCAGCCGAAATCGCCGCCGCCACGGCAGGCACCGCCTCGACCGATTTCGCCGCCACCGGCGTCGCCTTCGACAGCCGCGAGGTCGGCCACGGCGACCTGTTCGTCGCGCTGACCGGCGAGAGCACCGACGGCCATCGCTTCCTGCCGCAGGCGTTCGTTCAGGGCGCGGCGGGCGCGATCGTCTCGGATCCGACCGATCATCCGCACGTCCGCGTCGCCGACACCTTCGCGGCGCTCAACGACCTCGGCCGCGCCGCCCGCGCGCGCATGGCGGGGACGGTGATCGGCGTCACCGGCTCGGTCGGCAAGACCAGCGCCAAGGAGGCGCTGTTCGCCGCGCTCGACCGGTCGCTGGCCGGCGCGGTCCACCGCTCGGTGAAGAGCTATAACAATCATACCGGCGTGCCCCTCAGCCTCGCCCGCATGCCGCGCGACACGAGGATCGGCGTGTTCGAGATGGGCATGAACCACGCCGGCGAGCTCGCCGAACTGACGAAACTGGTGCGGCCGCATATCGCGATCGTCACCGCGATCGCGCCGGCGCACACCGCCTTCTTCCCCGACGAAAGCGCGATCGCCGACGCCAAGGGCGAGATCTTCCGCGGTCTCGAACCCGGCGGCGTCGCGATCGTCCCCCATGACAGCCCGCATCGCGACCGGCTGATGGCCGCTGCGGCCCCTTATGCCGCGCGCACCGTCACCTTTGGCCTGACGAAGGGCGCCGACGTCCGTGCGATCGAGGCGATGCGCCTGCCGACCGGCGGCTCGTTCGTCACCGCGCAGATCGGCGAACGCGAACTGTCGTTCACTCTGTCGCAGCCGGGGATGCACTGGGTGTCGAACGCGCTCGCGGTGCTCGCCGCGGTCGATGCCGCCGGTGCCGATCTCGCCCGCGCCGGCCTCGCGCTTGCCGAGATGGGCGGCCTCGCCGGCCGCGGCGCGCGCTTCGTCGCGCCGAGCGACGTGCTGGTGATCGACGAAAGCTACAACGCCAATCCCGCCTCGATGCGCGCGACGCTCGCGGTGCTTGCCGAGGAACCGGGCCGTCACCTCGCCGTGCTCGGCGAGATGCGCGAACTCGGCGATGCCTCCGACGCCTATCACGCCGATCTGGCCGGACCGGTGCTTGCCGCGCGGGTCGAAGCGGCCGTGCTGGTCGGCGAAGCGATGGCGCCGCTCGCCAAGGCCCTTGAGGGACGCACCCAAGTCATGCATGTGGCCGACGCCGCCGCCGCGCTCGGCCGGGTGAAGGCCCTGGCCCGCGCCGGGGATGCGGTGCTCGTCAAAGGGTCTAACGGTGTCGGGTTGTCGCGCGTGGTCGCGGGCCTGGGGGGCGGAACGTAATGCTATATTGGATCGCCGAGCATCTGGGCTTCACCGGATTGCTGAACCTCATCCGCTACCAGTCCTTCCGGACCGGTGCGGCGGTCGCGACGGCGCTCTTCATCGGCCTCATCATCGGACCGCGCTTCATCGGCTGGCTGCGCGTCCGCCAGGGCAAGGGCCAGCCGATCCGCGCCGACGGGCCGCAGACCCATCTCGCCAAGCGCGGCACGCCGACGATGGGCGGGCTGATGATCCTCACCGCGATGAGCCTCGCCATCCTGATCTGGATGGACCTCAGCAACCCCTATGTCTGGTCGTGCCTGTTCGTGACACTCGGCTTCGGCGCGATCGGGTTCATGGACGATTACGACAAGGTGCGTAAGGCGAGCACCGCGGGCGTCTCGGGCCGCACGCGTCTCCTGCTCGAATTCGCCATCGCCGGCATCGCGTCGTGGATCATCATGGGGCAGAACGGGCCGCACCTCTATCTGCCGTTCACCGACCGGCTGTATCTCGACCTCGGCTATGCCTTTCCGCTCTTCGCCGCCTTCACCATCGTCGCCTTCGGCAATGCGGTGAACCTCACCGACGGGCTCGACGGGCTCGCGACGATGCCGGTCATCATCGCCAGCGTCGCCTTCATGCTGATCGTCTATCTGGCGGGCAACGTGAAGTTCGCCACCTATCTCGGCATCCCGCACGTGCCGGGGGCGGGCGAACTGGCGATCTTCTGCGGCGCGGTGATCGGCGCAGGGCTCGCCTTCCTGTGGTTCAACGCGCCCCCCGCGGCGGTGTTCATGGGCGATACCGGCAGCCTCGCGCTCGGCGGCGCGCTCGGCACGATCGCGGTGGTCGCGCATCACGAGATCGTGCTCGGCATCGTCGGCGGCCTGTTCGTCGTCGAGGCCATGTCGGTGATCATCCAGGTGTTCTTCTACAAGCGCACCGGCAAGCGCGTCTTCCGCATGGCCCCGATTCACCATCATTTCGAACAGCTTGGCTGGAGCGAACCGACCGTCGTCATCCGCTTCTGGATCATCAGCCTCGTGCTGGCGCTCGCCGGCCTGTCGACGTTGAAGCTGCGGTGATTACCGCCAAGGCCTTTGCCGGGAAACGCTATGCGGTGCTCGGCCTCGCCCGCTCGGGCCTCGCGACGGTGCAGGCGCTCGCCGCCAGCGGCGGCTATGTCGTCGCCTGGGATATGAACGCCGCGGCGCGCGAACGGGTGACGCGGATCGACGGCGTCATCGTCCACGATCCGCTGCAACTGGCGCTCGACGGCGCGGCGGGGCTGATCGTGTCGCCGGGCGTGCCGCTCAATGCGCATCCCTTGGTCGATCATGCCCGCGCCGCGCAGGTGCCGGTGATCGGCGACATCGAATTGTTCGCACAGGCGCGCGGCGAGCTTCCACCGCACAAGGTCGTCGGCATCACCGGCACCAACGGCAAATCGACCACCACCGCGCTCATCCACCATATCCTAAAGGCCGCGGGCGTCCCGACGCTGATGGGCGGCAATATCGGCCTGCCGATCCTCGAACAGCAGCCGCTGCCGGCAGGCGGCGTCTATGTGCTCGAACTGTCGAGCTACCAGCTCGACCTGACGCAGAGCCTCGATTGCGACGTCGCAGTGCTGCTCAACATCACCCCCGACCATCTCGACCGCTACGACGGCTTCGAGGCCTATGCCGCCTCCAAGGCGCGGCTGTTCGCGATGCAGTCGCCGCAGCATGACGCGATCATCGGCATCGGCGATGCCCCCTCGGCGCAGATCGCGCGCGGCCTGTCGGCACGCGGCGAGCATCTGACCAAGATCGCGCCGGGCGTCTGCATGGACCAGTCGCGCTGGCCGGCGCTGCAAGGCCCGCACAACGCCCAGAACGCGCTCGCCGCGATCGCCGCGGTCAAGGCGCTCGGCGTGTCGGAAGCGGACATCGATCGCGGCCTCGCCAGCTTCACCGGCCTGCCGCACCGGATGGAGACGGTGGCGATCCGCGACGGCGTCACCTTCGTCGACGACAGCAAGGCGACCAATCCGGAAAGCGCCGCGCCCGCGCTCGGCGCCTTCGGCCGCATCCACTGGATCGTCGGCGGCAAGCGCAAGGGTGACGACCTCGACGCCTGCGCGCCCTATTTCGATCGCGTCGCCGCCGCCTATACGATCGGCGAGGCCGGCCCCTTGTTCGCCGACCTGCTCGCGGACCGCATCCCGTCGGTGACGCACAGCGGCGACCTCGCCACCGCGGTCGCGCAGGCCGCCGCCGCGGCGCGGTCCGGAGACACCGTGCTCTTGTCGCCGGCCTGTGCTAGCTTCGATCAGTTCCGCGATTACGAGGAGCGCGGTGCCGCGTTCCGCGCGGCGGTGGAGGCCCTCGCATGACCAGTGCCGGTATGACCGACGCCGACCGCGACACGCTGATCGCCAAGGTCAAGCGGCGCGGCGGGCGCGGCGATCGTTCGCCGCTCGGCACGTGGTTCTGGGACATCGACCGGATGCTGCTGCTGCTGACGCTGTTCCTGATCGCGATCGGCCTGATCGCGGTCGCGGCGGCGAGTCCGGCGACGGCGGTGCGCTATTCGGGCGAGCATCACAAATTCACGCCGCTCTATTATTTCTGGCGGCAGCTCATCTGGGTCGGCATCTCGCTGCCGGTGCTGTTCGGCGTGTCGATGCTGCCGGTGCCGCTGGCGCGCCGGCTGGCGCTCGGCGGCGCGGCGGTGCTCGTCGTCTGTCTCGCGCTGACCCCGTTCGTCGGCAACAGCATCAACGGCGCGCGGCGCTGGATCGGCTATGGCTTCGCGCAATTCCAGCCGTCCGAGTTCCTCAAACCTTTGTTCATCGTGACGGTGGCGTGGCTGCTGTCGCTCAAGGCCAAGGACCCCGAGCTGCCGACCGTGCTCATCACCGGCGCGATGACCGGGCTGATCGCGGTGCTGCTGATGCTCCAGCCCGACTTCGGCCAGACGGTGATCTTCTGCACCGTCTGGATGGCGCTGCTGATGATCGCCGGCACGCCGATGCGCATCCTCGGCGGGATCATCGCGATGGTGCCGGTCGGGCTGGTCGCGGCGTACATGTTCTACGGCACCGCGCGCAATCGCATCGACGCCTTCCTGTTCCCGAGCGTCGAGGGCGAGGGGGCGAGCGACCATTTCCAGACCAACGCCGCGCATGCCACGATCACCAGCGGCGGCTGGACCGGCACCGGCCCCGGCGGCGGCACCGTCAAGTTCGGCCTGCCCGAGGCGCATACCGATTATATCTATTCGGTGATCGGTGAGGAATTCGGCCTGATCGCCTGCGCGATCATCGCGATCGTCTTCCTGGCGATCGTCGTGCGCGTCTTCGTCAAGCTGCTCGACGAGCAGGACGAGTTCAAATTGCTTGCCGCTTCGGGGCTTGCGGTGCAATTCGGCGCACAGGCCCTGGTGTCGATGGCGGTCAACACCGGCCTCGCACCGTCGAAGGGGATGACGCTGCCGTTCATCAGCTATGGCGGTTCGTCGATGATCGCGCTGTCGATCGGCATGGGGCTGCTGCTCGCGTTCACGCGGCGCAACCCGTTCCTGACGCGCAGCCCGTATGTGGTGAGATGGGGATCGAATTGAGCAAGCATTACGTCCTCGCCGCCGGTGGTACGGGGGGGCATATGGTCCCCGCCGCGGCGCTGGCCGAGGAATTGACCCGGCGCGGCCATCGCGTCGCCCTCATCAGCGACCAGCGCGGCGTCCGCTTCCCCGGCCTGTTCGACGGCATCCAGACGCACGTCCTGCCCGCCGGACGCTTCCAGGCGAAACGCCCCCAAGGCTGGCCTTCGGCGGTGCGCGAGATGCTGCGCGGCCGGGCGATGGCGCGCGAATTGTACCGCACGTTCAAGCCCGCCGCGGTGATCGGCTTCGGCGGCTATCCGGCGATGCCGGCGCTGCTCGCCGCCTTCGCCGACAAGATCCCGACCGCGGTGCACGAACAGAATGCGGTGCTCGGCCGCGTCAACCGGCTCGTCGCCGGCCGCGTCGATGCGATCGCCACCTCTTATGCGACGACCGAGCGGCTGGCGGTGAAGCATGAGGGCAAGGTCCATCTCGTCGGCAATCCGGTGCGCGACGCGGTCTTGGCGCTGCGTACGCGGCCTTATCCGTTGCTCGAGGAGGACGGCATCTTCCGCGTCCTCGTCACCGGCGGCAGCCAGGGCGCGAGCATCCTCAGCCAGGTGGTGCCCGACGGGCTCGCGATGCTGCCGATCACCTTCCGCCGCCGGCTGCAGGTGACGCATCAGGCGCGGATCGAGGATATCGACGCGGTGCGCGCGCAATATGCCGAACATCAGATCCCGGCCGAACTCGCCACGTACCTGCCCGACATGCCCGAACAGCTCGCCTGGGCGCATCTGGTCATCGCCCGCGCCGGCGCCTCGACGATCGCCGAGCTGACCGCGGCGGGCCGCCCGGCGATCCTCGTGCCGCTGCCCGGCGCGACCGACGATCATCAGACCGCCAACGCCCGCGAGATCACCAAGGCGGGCGGTGCGCGCACCATCCCGCAGCCCGAATTCACCGCGGTGGAACTCGCCAAGCAGATGCAGAAGCTCGGCCTCGATCCCGTCGCGCTCGAAAATGCCGCGACCCGCGCCCAAAGCGTCGGCCGCCCGCATGCGGTGCGTGACCTCGCCGATCTCGTCGAAAGCCTCGATTCCCCCGTCTCGCGCCTGCCGGTCGGCAAGGCCGCTCCGCACAAGGAGGCGTTCGCATGATCCGCGGCGTCGCGACCGATATCGGCCCGATCCATTTCGTCGGCATCGGCGGCATCGGCATGTCGGGCATCGCCGAGGTGATGAAGAACCTCGGCTATACCGTACAGGGCTCCGACGTCGCCGAGGGCTATGTCGTGCAGGGGCTGCGCGACAAGGGCATCGCGGTGACGATCGGCCATGCCGCCGCCAACGTCGCCGACGCGGCGGTGGTGGTCACCTCGACCGCGATCACGCGCACCAATCCGGAGGTCGAGGCGGCGCTGGAACGGCGCATCCCCGTCGTCCGCCGCGCCGAGATGCTCGCCGAGCTGATGCGGCTCAAATCGACCGTCGCGGTCGCCGGCACGCACGGCAAGACGACGACGACCTCGATGGTCGCGGCGCTGCTCGACGCGGGCGGGATCGATCCGACCGTCATCAACGGCGGCATCATCAACAGCTACGGCTCGAACGCGCGCCTCGGCGCGAGCGATTGGATGGTGGTCGAGGCGGACGAGAGCGACGGCAGCTTCCTGCGCCTCGACGGCACGATCGCGGTGGTCACCAACATCGATCCCGAGCATCTCGACCATTACGGCTCGTTCGACGCGGTCAAGGACGCCTTCGTCGAGTTCGTCGAGAACGTGCCTTTCTACGGCGCGGCCCTGCTGTGCCTCGATCACCCCGAGGTGCAGAACGTGCTGCCGCGCGTCCGCGACCGCCGCGTCGTCACCTATGGCTTCTCGGCGCAGGCGGATATCCGCGGCGTCGACGTCACGCCGGTGCCGGGTGGCAACCGCTTCGACTGTGTCGTGCGCGAGCGCGACGGCACCACCCGCGCGATCGAGGGGATCGAGCTGCCGATGCCCGGTCGCCACAACGTCCAGAACGCGCTCGCCGCGATCGGCGTCGCGCTCGAACTCGGCATCCCCGATGCGACGATCCAGCAGGGGTTCTCCGCTTTCGGTGGCGTCAAGCGGCGCTTCACCAAGGTCGGCGAGGTCGCGGTCGACGGCGGCTTCGTCACGATCATCGACGATTACGGCCATCATCCGGTCGAGATCCGCGCCGTGCTCGCCGCCGCCCGTGAGGGCGCGCGCGGCCGGGTGATCGCGGTCGTCCAGCCGCACCGCTATTCGCGGCTCGGCAATCTGATGGAGGATTTCCAGACCGCGTTCAACGACGCCGATCGCGTGCTCGTCACCCCGGTCTACGCCGCGGGCGAGGCGCCGGTCGAGGGCGTCGATGCGCAGGCGCTGGTCGACGGACTCAAACGTCGCGGCCATCGCTCGGCGGCGACGATCGCCGACGCCGATGCGTTGGCGGACGAACTGGCGGCGACGATCCAGCCGGACGACATGATCGTCTGCCTCGGCGCGGGCGACATCACCAAATGGGCGGCGGGGCTGGCCACGGCGATCGGAGAACGGCGATGAACGACTGGTTCGATGCGGGACTGAAGCTCCAGAAGCAGATGCTCGATGCGCAGCGCAAGTCGCTCGAGGCGGGCGGCCATGCCGTCGGTGCCGGCGAGGCGATGGTCCAGGCGCAGGAGGCGACGCGCAAGGCCGCCGAGGCCAATCTCGCCGCGATCCAGGCGTGGACGCGACTATGGGGTGTCGGCCCTTGGTGACTGCGGGAGTCATCGATCTGCCGGCCGTGCGCGGGCGCCTGACCGGGGGCGCGCCGCTGGCGCCGCTCGTCTGGTTCAAGTCGGGCGGCACCGCGCAATGGCTGTTCGAACCCAAAGACGCCGACGATCTCGCGGATTTCCTCCGCGATCTCGACCCGGCGGTGCCTGTGATGGCGCTCGGCCTCGGCTCGAACATGATCGTCCGCGACGGCGGCGTGCCCGGCGTGGTGGTGCGCCTCGGCAAGGCGTTCGCGCAGGTCGAGCGGCTGGACGACACGAGCCTGCGCTGCGGCGGCGGGGCGAGCGGCATCCTCGTCTCCTCGACCGCGCGCGATGCGGGGATCGGCGGGGTCGAATTCCTGCGCTCGATCCCCGGCACGGTCGGCGGTTTCGTGCGGATGAACGGCGGCGCCTATGGCCGCGAGGTCAAGGACGTGCTGGTCGAGTGCGACGTCGTGCTGCGCTCGGGCGAGCGCCGGACACTCGCCGTCGCGGATCTCGGCTATACCTATCGCCACAGCGCGCTGCCCGCGGGCGCGGTGGTGATCGCCGCGACCTTCCGCGGCCATGCCGCCGAGCCCGCCGCGATCGGCGCGGAGATGGACCGGATCGCCGCCGAGCGCGAGGCGTCGCAGCCGCTGCGCTCGAAGACCGGCGGCTCGACCTTCAAGAATCCCGCGGGCCACAAGGCGTGGGCGCTGATCGACGCCGCCGGCTGCCGCGGCCTGACCCGCGGCGATGCGCAGGTGTCGGAGAAACATTGTAATTTCCTGCTCAACCTCGGTTCGGCCACCTCGGCGGAGATCGAGGCGCTGGGCGAAGAGGTACGCGACAAGGTGAAGGCGCAGTCTGGCGTGACATTGGAATGGGAAATCCAGCGGGTCGGGGTGGCCAAGTGATGGCGTTGGTTCATGGGGCTCGGTCGGTTCCCTCGAAAGGTTTGTCACCCCGGACTCGTTCCGGGGTCCACCGGGCCACAAGCGAATGGTCTCGCCTCAAGCCCCGCTCCTCGCCGCGGAGTGGACCCCGGAACGAGTCCGGGGTGACGGTGCGTGCGGGGAAGGGCATTGCCCCATGCAAATGGTCATGGCGGGTGGCGAAGTGATGCACATCGTGGTTCTCATGGGCGGCTGGTCCGCCGAACGCCCGGTATCGCTGCAATCGGGCAACGGCTGCGCCGACGCGCTCGAATCGCTCGGCCATCGCGTCACCCGGATCGACATGGACCACGACGTCGCCGCGCGCCTCGCGGAGGCCAGGCCCGATCTCGTCTTCAACGCGCTGCACGGCTCGCCGGGCGAGGATGGCAGTGTGCAGGGCATGCTCGACCTGATGGGCATCCCCTATACGCATTCGGGCCTCGCCACCTCGGTGATCGCGATCGACAAGGTGCTGACCAAACAGGTGCTCGTCCCCGCCGGCGTGCCCATGCCCGGCGGCCGCATCGTCAAATCCGCCGAGATCCACGAGCGCGACCCGCTCCAGCGCCCCTATGTGCTCAAGCCGATCAACGAAGGCTCGTCGGTCGGCGTCGCGATCGTCACCGACGACGGCAACTATGGCAATCCGATCGGCCGCGACGTCGAGGGACCATGGCAGAGGTTCGAGGAACTGCTCGCCGAGCCCTATGTCCGCGGCCGCGAGCTGACCACCGCGGTGCTTGGTGAGCGCGCGCTCGGCGTTACCGAGCTGAAACCCAAGAACGGCTGGTACGATTTCGACGCCAAATATACCGACGGGCTCACCGAACACGTCTGCCCGGCGGACATCCCCGACCAGATCGCCGACGCCTGCAAGAGCCTCGCGCTCGAGGCGCATCGCCTCCTCGGCTGCAAGGGCGCGTCGCGCTCCGACTTCCGCTGGGACGACGAGCGCGGCGTCGACGGACTGTTCCTGCTCGAGGTCAACACCCAGCCCGGCATGACGCCTTTGAGCCTCGTTCCCGAACAGGCGCGCCATATCGGCATGAGCTATGCCGAGCTGGTCCAGGCGATCGTCGACGAGGCGCTGCGGGACCCGGCGTTCAATGGCCGGCCCGAGAAGGATCACCGGGGATGAGCCGGACGATCAAGCGCGGGCCGCCGCCCAAGCGGCCGACCGGACGGCGCCGGCAGCCGGTGCGCAAGGTGTCGCTGTTCGAGCGCGCGGTTTCCGCCGTGCCGGTCAGCGAGGAGACGATCCGCAAGGCGGCGACCTGGACGATCACCGGCGGCGGCATCGCGCTGGCGCTCGCCGCGGTGACGTGGATCGGCATCCCCGGCATGATCGGCGCCGCCATCGCCGAAGGCGCGGGGCAGGCGGGCTTCCGCGTCG
The DNA here is from genome assembly GCF_005503285.1 of Sphingomonas sp. 2SG. Classification (NCBI taxonomy): domain Bacteria; kingdom Pseudomonadati; phylum Pseudomonadota; class Alphaproteobacteria; order Sphingomonadales; family Sphingomonadaceae; genus Sphingomonas; species Sphingomonas sp. 2SG. Next base: position 8,192 of record NZ_SCMZ01000038.1, on the reverse strand, counting down.
AGCAGATCGAGGTGACCGGGCTCAAGCGGATGGACCGGATGAGCGTCTATGCGGTCGCGCTCGACCAGCAGAGCCGCGCGATGCCGCTCGTCGATCTCGAGGCGGTGCGCCAGAAGCTGCTCCGCTACGGCTGGATCGCCGACGCCCACGTCTCGCGCCGGCTGCCCGACACGTTGCTGGTCGATATCGTCGAGCGCAGCCCGGCGGCGGTGTGGCAGGACAATGGCCAGCTGACCCTGATCGACAAGGACGGCGTGCTGCTCGAACCCGTCCGGCCCGATGCGATCCCGGATCTGCCTTTGGTCATCGGCCCTGGCGCCGACCGGCAGGAGGCGGGCTATCAGGCGCTGCTCGCCGCCGCGCCGGCGCTGAAACCACGCGTCAAGGCGGCGACCTGGATCGGCAACCGCCGCTGGGACCTCACCTTCGACAGCGGCGAGACGCTTGCACTGCCCGAGGACGGTGCGCCCGCGGCGCTGCTGAAATTCGCCGAACTCGATGGCGCACGGCCGCTGCTCGGGCGCGGCTGGATCCGTTTCGATATGCGCGATCCGAGCAAATTGGTGGCGCGGAAGCCGGGGGCGAGCATGGCGCACAACGTGCCGGACCCGAGCGAGGTGGCGACACCGTCGACCGATACGACCAACATGCGAGCGGGGGCTGAGGGCTGATGGCGAAGGTTGCACCGGAAGGATTGATCACGGCGCTCGATATCGGGTCGTCCAAGGTCTCGGCGATGATCGCGCAGAAGGGCGACGGCGGCGAGCTGATCGTGCTCGGCACCGGCCAGCGCGAGAGCCGCGGCGTCAAGCGCGGCTATATCGCCGACATGGCGGCGACCGAGGCGGCGGTGCGCGAGGCGGTCGAACAGGCGGAGCGGATCGCCGGCATCAACATCGAGAACGTCTGGGTCGGCTTCTCCGCCGGCGGCCTGGTCAGCGACGTCGCCGAGGTCGAGTTCGAGCTGGGCGGCCATCGCGTCGAACAGCAGGATATCGACGCCCTGCTCGCCGCGGGGCGCAATTCGATTGATCCGCAGGGGCGGATGGTGCTCCACGCCCAGCCCGCGCTCTACACGCTCGACGGGCTGACCGGCGTCAAGAAGCCGCTCGGCCTGCATGCCGACCGGCTCGGCGTGCATATCCACGTCGTTGCCGCCGACGGCTCGCCGGTCCGCAACCTCGATCTGTGCGTCCGCTCGGCGCATCTCGAAGTGAAGTCGATCATCGCCGCGCCGGTCGCGACCGGGCTCGCCTGCCTGTCCGACGAGGAGCGCGAATTGGGCGTCGCGCTGGTCGAGCTGGGCGCGGGGATCACCAACGTCTCGCTGTTCGCGGGCGGCATGCTCGTCGGCCTGTGCTCGATCCCGATGGGCGGGCAGGACATCACCGACGATATCGCCAGCGCCTTCGGCACCCGCCGCGCGCAGGCGGAGCGGATGAAATGCTTCCACGGCTCGGCCAACGCGAGCCCCCGCGACAATCACGAAATGATCCCGGTGATGCCGATCGCCGCCGAGGATGACGTCCATGGCGGGATGCAGATCACCAAGGCGCAGTTGATCGGCATCGTCCGCCAGCGGCTGGAGCATCAGATGGACGAGATCCGCAAATCGCTCGCCCAGCTGAAGTTCGAGGGGCCGGTCGGGCGGCAGGTGGTGCTGACCGGCGGCGGCGCCGAGCTGAAGGGCATCGCCGATTACGCGCAGCAGGCACTCGGCCGCTCGGTGCGCATCGGCCGGCCGCGCGGGCTGACCGCTCTGCCGGAGGCGCATGGCGGGCCGGCGTTCGCGACGCTGGCGGGGCTCGCTTTCTACGCCGCAGCCGATCCGATCGACCTGCGCGGGGTCGCGCCGCAGCAAACCACGGTTCATCGGCAGCGTGGCATGGGCATGATGCGCAAGCTGATCCAGGCCGCGCGCGCGAATTATTGAGGGCCGATGACGACGATTGCGCGTTTTCTGTGGCACCGCATGAGTCGTTGAGGCAAAAGGTTAAATCAGTGTCCCGGCGCGTTTACCCGGATGGGGCGGAGAAAGTTACGTCATGAGCATCGAATTCATCACTCCCGAGGTCGACGAACTGACCCCCCGTATCGCCGTGATCGGTGTCGGCGGTGCCGGCGGCAATGCCATCGCCAACATGATGCGCGCCGACGTGCAGGGCGTCGACTTCCTCGTCGCCAATACCGATGCGCAGGCGCTCAAGTCGTCGATCGCGCCGCATCGCATCCAGCTCGGTGCCAAGATCACCCAGGGTCTCGGCGCCGGTTCGCGCCCCGAGATCGGCCGCGCCGCGGCGGAAGAGACGATCGACGATCTCGCCAAGCGGCTCGAGGGCGCACACATGTGCTTCATCGCCGCGGGGATGGGCGGCGGCACCGGTACCGGTGCGGCGCCGGTGATCGCCAAGGCGGCGCGCGACATGGGGATCCTCACCGTCGGCGTGGTGACCAAGCCGTTCAGCTTCGAGGGCAACCGTCGCGCCAAAAGCGCCGACGGCGGCATCGAGGAACTGCAGAAGTATGTCGATACGCTGATCGTCATCCCCAACCAGAACCTGTTCCTGATCGCCAACGCCAACACGACGTTCAAGGAAGCGTTCGAGATGGCGGACGAGGTCCTCCAGCAGGGCGTCCGCGGCATCACCGACCTGATGGTCATGCCCGGCCTCATCAACCTCGATTTCGCCGACGTCCGTTCGGTGATGCAGGAGATGGGCAAGGCGATGATGGGCACCGGCGAGGCGAGCGGCGACAATCGCGCGCTCGAGGCGGCGCAGAAGGCGATCGCCAACCCGCTGCTCGACGGCGTCAGCATGCAGGGCGCCAAGGGCGTCATCATCTCGATCACCGGCGGCGACGACATGCGCCTGCTCGAAGTCGACGAAGCCGCGAATCATATCCGCGATCTGGTCGATCCCGATGCCAACATCATCTGGGGCTCAGCGTTCAATCCCGAGCTCGAAGGCCGCATCCGCGTGTCGGTGGTCGCCACCGGCATCGATTCGGACGCCAAGCCCGGCGCCGCCGCGCCGGCGCCCGAAGCCGCCAAGTCGTTCAGCTTCGGCATGGGCCGCAAGACCGACGACAGCACCTCGTTCCGCCCGACCGGCGCGACGCCGTCCGAGCCCGCGCCTGCGCCGGCCACAGCGCCTGCACCCGCAGCGCCGGCCGCGCCGCTCGATCTCCAGCCCACCGATGCGGTGAAGCCGGACGCGCGCGCCGCCGCGAGCGACGACGAACTGGTGCTCGGCGCCGAGACGATCGTTCCCGCCGCGCCGCAGCCGCAGCCGCAGCCGCAGCCGCGTGCATATGGCGAGGAATCCTATGCCGCACCGGCGCGCACGCCGGCACCGGCGCCGGACGCTGCGGCCGGTCGCCGCCCGTGGATCGCACCGGGCAGCGAGGCCGCCGCGCCCGACGCCGCACCGCAGCCGCGCGTCAAGCTCGGCGGCACGTTGTTCGAGCGTATGTCCAACGCCGCGCGCGGCCCGGCGCGCGACGAAGCGCCCGAAGACGGCAAGGACCCGATCGACATCCCGCGCTTCCTCCACCGCCAGAACAACCAGTAACGCTAAATTCCTCCCTCGCTTCAGCGGGGAGGGGGACTGCCCGGCGCAGCCGGGTGGTGGAGGGGGCGTGCCCGCATACGACCACGTTCGCCGTATCCTCCCCCTCCGTCAGTGCTTCGCACTGCCACCTCCTCCTGGCGGGGGAGGAATATAGTTTTCTCCCATCCGAGCTTGCCCCACCGATGTTCGTCGCCGTCCAGCCTCCGTTCGCCGCGCGGCCCGTCATCGGACATTGCCGGTTCAGGAGCGCTCGGCTCTAGTCGCCGCGATCTCATGCGATTTTCGTTGTCCCCCTTTCTGGCGCCCGCCGCGCTCCTGTTGGCGACCGCGCCTGCCGCTTTGTTCGCGCAGGAGGTGGTGCAGGCGCTGCCTGGCACCACCGATGCCGACCGGCTTGCCGAACAGATGCGCGCGCTCGCGTCCAATCCGCGCGATCTCAACGCGCTGATCGCCGCCGCCGACCTGTCGCTGTCGCTCGGCGATCTCAGCGGTGCCGCCTCGCTCTACGCGCGTGCCGAAAAGGTATCGGCGGGCGATCCGCGCATCAAGGCGGGCGAGGGCGCCATTCTGGTCCGCTCCGAGCGCCCCGGCGAGGCATTGCGCTATTTCTCGCAGGCCGAGGCCGCCGGCGCCGACGTCCGCCGCTTCGCCGGTGATCGCGGGCTCGCCTACGACCTGATCGGCCAGCAGGAGCGCGCCCAGCGCGACTATCGCCTCGCGCTCAAGACCGATCCCGACGACGAGATCGTCCGCCGCTACGCGCTGTCGCTCGGTATCTCGGGCAAGCGGGAACAGGCGCTCGAACAGCTCGACCCGCTGCTCCGCAAGACCGATCGCAGCGCCTGGCGCATCCGTGCCTTCATCCTCGCGATGGGCGGCGATCAGGCCGGCGCCGAGAAGATCGCGACCACCATGCTGCCGCCCGGCATGGCGCAGGGCCTGATCCCGTTCTTCCGCCGGTTGCCCGCGCTGCCCGCCGCCGACCGGGCGTTCGCGGTGCATTTCGGTGAGGTCCACACCACGCCGGAACGGCTCGCCGATTCGCGCCTCGCGCCGATCCTGCCGCAGCTCGCGCCCGAGCCGGCGCCGGTCGCGCTCGCCGCGGTGCAGCTCGTCGAACAGCCCGGCAAGAAGGACCGGCGCCGGCGCGGCAGCCGCGATGGCGTCGCGCTCGCGTCGACCACGCGAAGCGTGGCGGCACAGCCGTCCGTCGCCACCCGGACGCCGACGCCCGCGCCGACCTATCAGCAGGCGACCGCGGCGCTTGCCCGCGTCCAGCCGCTGCCGTCGCAGCCGCAGAGCGCGCCGGTGACGCTGGCCAGCACGCCGACGTCGATGCCCACGCCGACACCGACCCCGGCGCCGACACCCGCCCCGGTGACCGCATCCGCAGTGCCGCCGGTCCGGACGACTAGCCCGACGGTGACGCAAGCCGCGCCCGTACAACTCGCATCCGTGCAGCCGCGCCCGTCGGTACCCGCCACGAGCGTCCCGACGCCAACGCCAACGCCAACGCCCACCTTCGGCGCGACGGGATCGACGCGGCCTGCCGCGACCCCGGCGCCCGCACCCGGCTTCACCGCCGCACCGGCGCAACCCGTCGCGGCGGCGCCCGCCACCGCTGCGCCGACGCCCGGCTTCACCGCGGTCGCGCCGTCGCCGGTCAATCCGCCCGCCACGGTGACGCCGAGTCAGCCCGCGGTTACCGCGACCGCCACCCCGCCGGCCAATTACAGCGCGCCGCCGTCGCGCGCCGAGGCGGACAGCGTGCTCGCACGCATCGTCGCCGGCCTGTCGATCCCGGCGTCCGAGCTCGGCGTGACCGAGCCGGTCAAACCCGCGCCGCTCGCCGCGATCCCGCCCGCCGACACCGCCGCGCGCGTGATCGCCGAGGCCAAGGCCAAGGAAGCGCGCGACGCCGCCGCGGAGAAGGCGCTGGCGATTCAGGCCGCCGCCGAGAAGCGCGCCGCCGACCGCAAGGCCGCAACCGACAAGAAGGCGCTCGCCGCCAAGAAGCTCGCCGATGCGAAGAAGCTCGCCGACGCCAAGGAGGCCGCCGAAGAGAAGAAGGCGGCCGTCGAGGAAAAGCGCCTCGCCCGCGCCAATCCGGAACGCATCTGGGTGCAGGTCGCCGGCGGCGCGAACGAGAACGATCTGCCCAAGGCCTATGCCGCGGTAAAGGCGAAGGCGCCGACGGTGTTCGGCAGCCGCAGCGCGTGGTCGACGCCGCTGCGCGCCACCAACCGCGTGCTCGTCGGCCCGTTCAAGACCGACGCCGAGGCGCGCAGCTTCGTCAACCAGCTCAAGAAGGAGGGCGTGTCGACCTTCACCTTCACCAGCGACGCCGGCCAGGCGGTCACCAGGCTGTCGGCCGGCAAAAGCAAGTGAGCGCACGCGCGCCCTGGGCATCTGACCCGGCGCGCAGCAAAGGTCGCCGTTACGAGGAACAGACCGGGACCACGCGCGGCCCGCGCGACGATTTTCAGCGCGACCGCGACCGCATCATCCATTCGATCAGCTTCCGCCGCCTGCGCCACAAGACGCAGGTGTTCATGGCGCCCGATGGCGACCATTTCCGCGTCCGCCTGACCCACAGCCTCGAAGTCGCGCAGATCGGCCGCACCATCGCGCGCGTGCTCGGCCTCAACGAGGATCTCACCGAGGCGCTGTGCCTCGCGCACGACATTGGCCACCCGCCGTTCGGCCACGCCGGCGAGGATGCGCTCAAGATCGCGCTCGCCGATGCCGGCGGCTTCGATCACAACGGCCATACGTTGCGCGCGCTGACGCTGATCGAGCGGCCCTATCCGCGCTGGAACGGGCTCAACCTGACCTGGGAGACGCTGGAGGGGCTCGCCAAGCACAACGGCCCGGTCCGCCACCCCGGCTGGGCGCTGCGCGAGGCGGACGCGCAATTCCCGCTCGATCTGACCAGCCACGCCAGCCTCGAAGCGCAGGTCGCGGCGATCGCCGACGACATCGCCTATGACAATCACGATATCGACGACGGGCTGCGTGCCGGGCTGCTGACGCTCGACCAGTTGCTCGCGGTGCCGATCGTCGCGCGCGGCTGGCAGGGGGCGTGTGCGCGCTTCCCCGACGTCGCGCCCAAACGGCTGGCGAGCGAATTGGTACGCAGCCAGATCGGCACGATGGTCAACGACCTGATCGAGGAGACGCGCCGTCGCATCGCCGCGTCGGGCGTGACCAGCGCCGACGACGTGCGCGCGGCGGGGGAGGCGCTCTGCGGCTTCTCGCCGGCGATGCGCGAGGAGGAGCGCGACCTCAAGCGCTTCATGTACGCCAACCTCTACCACCATCCGCGCCAGCTCGAAGCGGCCGACACCGCGCACGGCATCGTCACCGGCCTGTTCGCGGCCTATCGCGCCGACCCCGCCGCGATGACCGCCGAATGGGCCGAGGACGTGCCGCGCGACGAACCCGGCCGCAGTCGCCACATCGCCGATTTCATCGCCGGCATGACCGACCGCTACGCGATCGCCCGCTATCGCGAACTGGTCGGCGCCATCGAGCTGCCCGAGGGGTTTTAGGGAAGGGCGCGCCGGACGTGCGGGATGGGGCTAGACATCGCGCGCTCACGACATCCCGTGGCCCACCGGGTCACGGAAATGCGGTCCCTCCCGGAACAAGTCGACACCACTGGAACGCTCCACCAGTGCTCCTGCGAACGCAGGAGCCCAGGGTTCCGAACGCCGTCAGCCGTTGCTCTGCTTGGCCCTGGGTTCCTGTGTTCGCAGGAACACTGCAAGCGACGCTTGGCGCGACGAACCTTCGCGAAGGTTGTGCAGCGGTCCGGGGTTGTCGGCAGGGTAACCCCGACAAGACCTTACCGCGACGCCAGCCGCGTCGGGTTCACCGCGCCGCGGGCGTCGGCGGTGCGGAACGACACCGGCACGCCGTTGGCGGCACCGGTCACGCGGCTGCCGTGCACGACGAAGCGGAATCTGTCGCCGCCCGGAAAGCGGCGGCCGCGGATGACGTGGCGGTCCGCCGACGCGTCGGTCGTCGTATAGACATAGGTCGATCCCTCATGCTGGAACGTCCGTTCGCCGTCGCGCGCCATTGCGCTGGTTGGGATGAGGGCGGCCGCCGTGACGGCCAGAATAGCAACAGTCTTGCGCATGATCGCCTCCCGCAAAGTGCATCGAGCCCGATCAGGTCCCCTCCCGCCTTGTCGCGGTCTTTATATTGCGATGCAGCATCGCTGCCGAATGCAAATCCATATCGGACCGATTGTCATGCGTGCAATCGCGCCGATGAGGCCGGCATAGTTCTGCGACATTTCGGACCTATCCTGCGCGTCCGGGAGCGAGGAGCGTCGGATGTCGGAAGCTGCCATCGCATTGAACAGGTTCGGCTTAGGGGCTCGTGCGGACGAGTCGCCGCCGGCCGATCCGCGCAACTGGCTGACGGCGCAACTCGCCGCCTACCAAGCGAACCCGGCCCCGATCGCCGCCGCGCCGACCAGCGCCAGGGTCGCTGCCGACCTTGCCGCCTATCAGGCGGCGCAACGCCAGATTCGCCAGATGCCGGCCCCGACTCCGGCCCCGACTCCCGCGCCGACTCCGGCCCTCGCGCCGCCCCCGCCGCCGATCGTGC
>NZ_SCMZ01000037.1:0-38576 GCF_005503285.1 Sphingomonas sp. 2SG | reverse complement strand
CGCCTTCCAGGGCGCACCCGGCGCCAACAGCCATGTCGCGGTCGCCGAGGCCTTCCCCGACGGCCTGCCGCTGCCCTGCTTCACCTTCGAGGATGCGATCGACGCGGTGCGCGACGGTCGCGCCGATTGCGCGATGATCCCGATCGAGAATTCGCTGCACGGCCGCGTCGCCGACATCCATTTCCTACTGCCGGAATCGGGGCTGGTCATCACCGGCGAGCATTTCCTGCCGATCCGCCACGCGCTGATGGGCTCCGGCAGCCGCGACGAGGTCGAGGAGGCGATGAGCCATCCGCAGGCGCTCGGCCAGTGCCGTCACTGGCTGAAGGCGCACGGCATCCATCAGGTCTCCTATCCCGACACCGCCGGCGCCGCGGCCTATGTCGCCGAGCGCGGCGACCCGCGCATCGCCGCGCTGGCGCCGCCGGGCGCGGCGGCGCTGTACGGGCTCAACCTGCTCGGCGTCGACATCGCCGACGCGGACCACAATACGACCCGCTTCGTCGTGCTGGCGCGCGGCGGCAAGCCGCCGGTCGGCGACGGCCCGTGGATGACGACGCTGATCTTCGAGGTGAAGAACGTCCCCGCCGCGCTGTACAAGGCGATGGGCGGCTTCGCGACCAACGGCGTCAACATGACCAAGCTGGAAAGCTACCAGCGGTCGGGGACGTTCGCCGCGACCGAATTCTACGCGGACATCGAGGGCAAGCCCGGCGATCCGGCGGTCGACAATGCGCTGGAGGAACTGGGCTTCCACTCCAAATGGCTGCGGCTGTTGGGGACGTACCGGCGCGCGCGGGAGCGGGGGTGACGAATACCTCCCTCGCGAAGCGGGGGACCTGGGACGCTCACTTCGTAAAGCTGATCCGGATGCGCACCCAGGCGCCGATCTGCGGCTTGCCGTTGATCCGCGGCGGGCGGACCTTGAACTGCCACGCCGCCTCGCGGATGCTGCGCGCCAGCCCCGATCCCGGCTGCGAATCGCCGAGCTGGACGCAATCCTCCACCGCATATCGCGCGGCGGTGCGGCAGGCGATCTCCGCCCAGGCGCCCTTGGGGACGTTGGGCGGCAGATAGGGCGAGAGCTGCGACTGCGCCGGCTCGACATACCATTCGGCGTTGTAGAGCCGCTGGCCGCCCGGCCCGACCCCCGCCGCCGCGCTCGAATCGCCCGCATCGCCGTCACCCGCGCCATCCGCCGCGGCGAGCTGCTTGCCGGCGCTGCCGCCCGATTTGCGCGACGGCAGCTTGCCGACATCCGACGCGGCGAAATCGTTCTTGTTGAGCACCAGATAGCCGGGGAACGGCGTATCGACCGGCGGCGGCACGGACGTGTCGGGCGCGGGCGTCTTGGGGGCGGCCGGCGGCTCGGGCGCGGTGCGGCGGCTCGCCTTGGCGGCGGCGCGCGCGGGCGCTTTGGTCGATTTGGTCGCGGTCGATTCATTGTCGCCGACCGGCAGCATGTTGACGGTCAGCGACCGCCCCGGCTCCTTGGTCTGGTCGAACACCGGCGCGAGCTGCCACAGCAGGAACGCGATCAGCAGATGCGCGGCGATCGTCAGCGCGAGGGAGATTGCCCGGCGACGGTCCGACGAAGGCTGATAGGACCGCATGGGACGCTGCGCGTAGCGCGCGGATCGGCGCGCCGCAACCGCTTCCGCGCCGCCATGCCAATGCCACCTTCGCTTGTCATCGCAACGTCATGCAGCCGACAGTCTACCCTCCTGAAACGCTTCGACGAATCGCGATCTACGACCTCGACCGGACGATTACCCGCGCACCGACCTGGACGCCGTTCCTGCTCCATGCGGTGCTGCGTCACGCGCCGTGGCGGCTGGCGCTGCTGCCGGTCGTGCTCGGCGCCGCCGCGCTCAAGGGCGCGGGGCTGATCCACCGCGACCGGCTGAAGCAGGTGATGCACCGCGCCGCGCTCGGCACGCTGTCACCGGCGCGGGCGGAGCGGCTCGCGGCGGACTGGCTCGTCCGCTTCGGTCCGGCGCAGATCCGCCGCAAGGCGCGCGCGCAGATCGCCGCCGACCGCGCCGCCGGCTATCGCATCGTCGTCGCCACCGCCGCCTATCGCTTCTATGCCGAGGCGATCGCGCGCGACATCGCCGCCGACGCGCTGATCGCCACCGCCACCGCGATCGACTCGCGCGGCCACCTGCTGCCGCGGATCGCGGGCGGCAATTGCTACGGCCCCGCCAAGCGCGCGATGATCGAGGCCTGGCTGGCGGCGGAGGGCATCGACCGCGCCGCCGCATACGTCCGCGTCTATTCGGACCATGTCTCCGACGTGCCCAGCTTCGACTGGGCGGACGAGGCGATCGCGGTCAACCCGCACGCAGCGCTGCGCCGCGTCGCCGCGAAGCGCGGCTGGCGGATCGTCGACTGGAACGACTGAGCGTCAGCTCCGCTCGACCAGCCCGCGCACGAGATCGAGGTCCGCCGGCTTGTCGACGTCGACCGCGGCCAGCCCGTGCCGCGCCGCCACCGCCGCCGCCCGCACCCCGACCAGCGCGCCCAGCCGCGCCAGCGCCGCATCGAGCGTTAGCCGCCCGGTGACATAGAGCAGCAGCGTCCCCGGCCCCAGACGCCGGACGATCCGCCAAGGTCGCTTGCGGTCCCGCTCGACCGACATCCATAGGCCGACCGCCGCCTCCGCCGCGGGAGTGCGCAACAGGAACAGGTTGCACCCCGACCAGCCGCCATCGGCGAAGCGCAGATAGGTACGGCGCGTAGGCGGCGCGTCCCGCTCGACCGTGTCGCGGCGCGCGAGCAGCGCGGCGACATCCGCGTCGGTCGGCGCATCGGCGAGGAAGTCGGTGATCCATTCGGGCCGCAGCAGAGCATGGTCGGCGGTGGTGACCAGCAACGGTGCGCCGAGCGCGCGCAATCCCTGCAACGTGCTGAGACTCGGCCCCGCCGCCGCATCGATCGGCTCGGCGCCCAGCCGCAGCGCCTTCGCCCGCACCGCCGGGGCATTGGCGGACACCGCGATCCGCGCCGCACCCGCCGCGCGCAACGCGACGATCACGCGTTCCAGCATCGTCGCGCCGCCGATCCGGATCAGCGCCTTGTCCATCACGCCGGCATAGTCCGCCAGCGGATCGACGCCGCCGCGCGATCCCGCCAGCACCAAGGCGTTGAAACTCATGACGCGCGCGTCTGCCACACCCGCCACATCACGCCGGGCGCGGCGAGAATGGGATGCCGCTCGCGCCAGCGCGTCAGCGGCAGGTCGACGCCGGTATGGCGCTGCAGCTTCCACAACCCGTACCGGCCCGCGCCCTCGAAGGTGAACGCCGCCTTCATCAGCCGCGCCACGTTGAGCCATTTGCCGAGCCGCTGGCGCAGCCACCAGGCAGCGAGCGTCGCGCGCACGTCGCGCTTGGCGACGACGGGCGCATATTCTCCGCCCCGCCGCTCGTGGCCGATCCCCGCCCCCTGCCACGCCAGCGGCAGCAGCGCGTCGAACCGGTCGGGCACGAAGGCAAGGATCTGCCGCTCGCGCCCCGGCGCCTCGACGCGCAGCTCGGCCGAATAGGTCTGGCGGAACAGTGCCAGCCAGAAATCGGCCGGCCGGCCGTGCTGCGGCCCGAGCACCGCGGCGAATCGCGCCGCGGTCGCCGTCGCATAGGCCACCGCGCGCACCACCCGCGCCTGTACCAGCGGATCGGCCGCCCAGACCAACGCGGCAGGCTGCGCGAAGCGCGTCCAGATCGTCGTGTCGATTGTCCGCCCCTCGACCGCGCGGCAGAAGGTGTCGAGCGGCATCGCCGCCACCTTGGCGCGGATCACCCGCGTGCCCAGCGTGATCTCGTGGAAGCTGACGTCGGGCCACAGCGTCCGCGTCGCCCAGGCCCGCAGTCCCCAGCCGCGCGCCGGCGGGGTCAGGACGTAGAAGTCGAGCACGCCGTCCAGATCGCCGGTGCGCAGCACCGATCCGTAGAACAGCACCGCGACGCCGCCGAGCCGCCGCGTCACCTCGCGTGCGGCGGCGGCGATCGGCGCGCTCACCGCCGTCTCCAGCTCGTCGGCGACGAACGACAGCAATGTCTGCGTCACGGGGCGGCGAACCGGATCGGCGCTCCCGCCCGGATGGTCAGGTCGCCGCCGGCGAACAATTCGCCGTCGAGGATGAAGCCCTCGTCGGCGGTGACGTGGAGCTGGTGCGGATCGGTGCGCGCGAAGCCCTTGGCGACCGCCGGACTGCCCGTCGTGCCGGTCAGGATCGGCGACAGCATCCTAAACAGGTGGCGCGGCGGCGCGTCGACCGTCAGCAGCTTGAGACCCGGCCGCGGCCGGCCGAACGGCTTCAGCCCGACCGGCATCCGCTCCAGCGTCGAGGCGAGCAGCAGATAGAGCTGTCGCGTCACCGGCGCGCAGTCGTCCTCGCCGATGCGGATCGTCGTGCCGCGCCGCCATTCGTTGTCGGCACCGCCGAACATCGTCTGCGCCATGCTCCAGCCGAGCGACAGCGCCACCGCGACGCCGTTGAACGCGCCGACGCGATGCGTGCTCTGCGCCAGTTCGGTGGCGCGGACGAAGCCGCCCATGCCGAGCAGGAAACCGCGCGCCGCCGGCCGTTTGTCCTGCCCCCGCAGGATCTCGACCGGCGCCCGCTGCACGAAGCGCCCGGCGCGTGCCGCCGCGATCGCGTCGCGCACCGTCCAGTCGTTGGGAATGCCGAGGTCGAGCGCCAGCGCATTGGTCTTGCCCGACGGGATGATCGCCATCGCCGGCAGCGTCTCGAACACCCGCGCCGCCGCGGTCATCACGTCGCGCAACGTGCCGTCGCCGCCATTGACCACCAGCAGCCCGATGTCGCGCGCCGCATAGTCGCGCAGCGTCTCTTCCAGCGCCTCGAACGTGTCGGGCGCGGCATAGGAAACGTCGGGCCAATGATCGAGCCGCATGCCCTGCTTGAGGTTGCGATGGCTCCGCCCGTTGGCGATCACGCCGACGCGCAGCGGCGCGGGCGCGGGGACCGGCGCGCGGGGCGTCGGCAGGCGACCGGTGCGCGGCGCATCCGCCAGCGCAGTGCGGCGGCACAGCACGTCGCCGACGCGGCCCGCCAGCGTTTGCCCGACCGGCAATCGTCCATCAATCCGAGTCGCCAACCTGCGCCCTTCCGTCACGAGTTCTTCATCAAACTGTCACAGAGGAAATGGGCAGGATTGCGGCCCCAACAAGAAATTGAGCCGATATTTACGGTATTTCGCTCGGGCAGCCTGTCGCGATCAAACTCGCGCCCGATCGGTTGGTTTCACCCGCAGCAGGGATTGCGTCGCCAGCCCGAGCAGGATCGCGACGACCAGCGCGTTGACCAGCACCGCGATCGACACACCGATCACCTCCAGCGACGGGCTCAGCCAGAAGCTCACCGCGAACAGCGCGACGATGCCGACGACGCGCGCGATGAAGGTCGCGCCGATCCGGTTGGCGGCGAGCAGCAGCGGCTCGAAGCCGACGGTGACGAGGTCGATACACCCCGCCGCGGCGAGCCACAGCAGGATCGGATAGGCGCGGCCGAACTCCTTGCCGCCCATCAGCGTCAGCACCGGATGGCCGAGCAGCACGACGAGCAGGAAGGCGACCGCGCCGACGACGGTCGCCATCAGGAACGAGCGCAGGATCATCCGCCGCACCCGCGCGAGCCCCCCCGCGGCGACCGCGCGTACGATCTCCGGAAAGGCGGCGCGGGCGAGCAATTGGGACACCTTGGTCAGCGCCTGCGCCAGTTGCAGCGCGAGCCGGAACGCGCCCGCCGAAGCGGTGCCGACGGTGCCGCCGACGAGCAGCAGCGGGATCTGCTTGCTCGACAGGCCGAGCGACGAACTGGCGTTGGTGGCGAGCGAGAAGCGGATGATGCCGGGATGGTCGACGACGACGTCGCGTACGCCGACGCCGCGCGCGAACAGCAGTTTGAGGTCGCCGGTCCGCGCCAGCGCCGCCCAATAGGCCGCGGCGGTCAGCACCTCGGCCAGCCCCCAGGCGACGAGGAAGCCGCTGACAGAAGGAACGAAGATCGCCGCGGTGACCGCGCCAAGCAGCCGCATCACCGGCGTCACGCTGTCCGCCGCGGCGGCGAAGGAGAAGCGGTCGCGCAGCCGCAGGATGCCGAGCGGGGTCGAGCGGATCGACAGCAATTGGGCGATCGTGAACAGCATCGTCGCGCGCATATGGACCGGCCGCACGCCGAGCGGCTCGCCCCAGATGCGGATGATGATCGCGGCGAGGATGACGCCGAGGATCGCGCTCGCCAGATCGAGCAGCCCGCACGCCTTGAACAGCCGCGCCAGCCGCGTCTCGCCGCCGGAGGCGAGATGCTCGGTGCCGTAGCGGACGATGATCTGCCACGTCTGGAAGCCGACGACGGTGGCGAGCGCCTGGCTGGCGCCGGTGATCAGCGCGAAGCGGCCGAATCCCGACACGCCGAGCGTGCGCGTGACGATCGCCAGATAGACGAGGCTGAGCACCGCAAGCACGCCGCGGCTCGCCAGCATCCAGCCGAGGTTGCGCGCGATCGCGCGCATCGGCCCGCCGGGGAACATCCCCGCCTCGATCCCGGCATCCGGTATTTCGGGACTCACGCCAGCCAGCTCACGATCCTCCGCCCGCGCGCCTTGGCCGCCATCGCCTGCCCCAGCCGGACGAGGTGGACGACGAGCGACAGCATCGTCCACACCGCCACCGCGACGATCCCCCAGTCGGGCCGCCCGATCAGCAGGCCGGCGAACAGGATCACCATATTCGGGTTGCGCCGCGCGGTGACGAGCCGGAAGCGGCTGTCGAACCGCTCCCAGACGTGAATATGCATCCCGAACTTGGCGATGAACGCGCCCTCGATCAGCCGCTGCGCGACATAGCCGAACAGCATCGCCGCGATCACCGCGACGAACGTGTCATGATCGAGCGGCCGGCCATAAGCGGCGCAGCCCGTCGCCCAGGCCCACCACCAGAAGGGTGGATGGACGAGGTCGACGCCATGGTCCCAGGCGTTGCCCAGCGCCGACGAGGTGATCGTGCAGCGCGCCAGTTTGCCGTCGACGGTGTCGAGCACCATGAACACGAGGCCGATCGCCAGCCCGCTCCAGAACCAGCCGTACCAGAAGGCGACCGTCGCGACGATGCACAGCACCGAACCGATCGCGGTCACCTGATTGGGCGAAATCCCCGCACGCGCGCACAGCCGGGTCAGCCATAACGCCCATTCGGGCCAGAGATATTTGGTGAGGAGGTCGGTCACGCCCTTGTACGCGCCGGTATAGCTCGCGCGTTCGATCGCGGGGACGCTGGCCGGGGTCAGCCGCTCGGCGAACGGCCGTTCGCGCTTGCGCAAGGCCTCGTTGAAGATGCCGTTCTCGTCCTCCGCCTCGATCACCGCCAGCCCCTCCGCCGCGAGCGGCCGGTCGGCCAGCATCGCCGCCCGCACCCGGTCGGCCTGATTGGCGGCGACATGGGCGAGGACCGGCACGCCGGCGCGGGTCAGCACCGTCCCCGGCAGGCCGAGCAGATGCGGCAGCCACGACGGATCGAAGGCGAAGGCGAGATTGGCGACCAGCACGTCGCTGCCGGCAGCCTCGCCGAACGGCAGCTTGCGCGCGACGGCCATCCGCCGCAGCCGCTCGGCATTGGTCATGCCCCAGATCGGCACGGGATTGTCGCCGACCGGGACGACGGTCGGCGGGGTCGAGAGATTGGCAACCATCCCCGCCGGATAGCGCCACCCGCGCGATCCGGATAGCCGTTGGTGGTCGCAGCGTTCCGGTTCATGCAGCGCCGGCAAGCCGCTATTGGTCCGCGCGAAGGCGTGGAGGCACAAGAAGGCCGTCACGTCACCTGCTCCGTCATCCCGAACATGGCTCAAGGCCCTCTCCAGCGATGTCCAAGCGGGAAAGGAAGACGCACCCTCGCGGCCCGTTGCCCCACGACGACAGGTCGAAACCACGACGAAGGCTCGATAAAAGCCGGCAACGACCGGCACGACGCAAGACGAGCGCAAACAGAAAAGCGCCCGTCACCGAAGTGACAGTCGCTGGACCAACCCGATGATTTGGAAATTCTACCGCCCGCAGCGGCAGAACGAAACGAATGGTGGAGCCGAGGGGGATCGAACCCCTGACCTCTGCAATGCCATTGCAGCGCTCTCCCAGCTGAGCTACGGCCCCATTCGTTTCGGGAGGCGCCCCACTAGCGGGGGCACCGGGGCATGGCAAGCGCTGAATCGATGCCTGCCATGCCTTTTTTCAGATCAATGTTCGTCTTCGTCGTTCGGCGCTTCCACGCCCAGATCGTCGTCGCCGCCGAGATCGACCTCGTCATCGGCCGAGGGCTCTTCCTCTTCGCCCAGCGCTTCCAGATCCTCGTCCTCGCCTTCCAGGTCGCGATCGGCTTCCTTGGTGTCGGGCTTGGCCTGCTCGAACGGCAGCGGCTGCTTGGATTTCAGGATCGGCTCCGGATTCCACGTCGTGCCGCAATTGATGCAGGTGACGGGGTCGTCCTTCTCGAGGTCGTAGAAGCGCGTGGCGCATTTCGGGCACGTACGCTTCGTGCCCCATTCCGGCTTGATCATGCCGTGTTGTGCCTTTCGGAATTGGGTGTCGCAGGCAAAGGTTGCCCCAGCCCGTGACTTGGTGGGCGCCTTGCCATAGCGCAAGGTGGCTGTCAAAGCCCTCGACCCATGGCGCACTCCCTTCCCCAGGAACTGAGCGTGGCCCCGCGCGGGCCCCTCATCGGCACCCTCCAGGTCCCCGGCGACAAGTCGATCAGCCACCGCTCGCTGATGTTCTCGGCGCTGGCGGTCGGCACCAGCCACATCACCGGCCTGCTCGAAGGCGAGGACGTGCTCGCCACCGCCGCGGCGCTGCGCGCGATGGGCGCGACGATCGAGCGGACCGGCGACGGCACGTGGCGCGTCGACGGCGTCGGCGTCGGCGGCCTGCTGCAACCCGCGACCGCGCTGGAGATGGGCAACAGCGGCACCTCGACGCGGCTGCTGATGGGCCTCGTCGCGAGCCATCCGATCACCGCCACCTTCACCGGCGACGCCTCGCTGTCGGGGCGGCCGATGGGCCGCGTCATCGAACCTTTGTCGCAGATGGGCGCCGACGTCACCGCCAGCCCCGGCGGCAAGCTGCCGCTGATGCTGCGCGGCCTGTGCCCGGCGGTGCCGATCACCTATACGCTCCCGGTCGCCTCGGCGCAGGTCAAGTCGGCGGTGCTGCTCGCCGGGCTCAACACGCCCGGCATCACCCGCGTCATCGAGCCGGTCGCGACTCGCGACCACAGCGAGCGGATGCTGCGCGGCTTCGGCGCCGACATCACCATCGAGGAGAGCGACGCCGGCCGCATCATCGCGATCCGCGGCGAGGCCGAACTCAGGCCGCAGACGATCACCGTCCCCGGCGACCCCTCCTCGGCCGCCTTCTGGCTGGTCGCGGCGTCGATCGTCCCCGGGTCCGACCTCGTCGTCCGCAACGTCGGGCTCAACGTCACCCGCACCGGACTGGTCGCGGCGCTGCGGCTGATGGGCGCGGACATCACCGAACTCGACCGGCGTGAGGTCGGCGGCGAGCCGGTCGCCGACCTGCGCGTCCGCCACGCCCCCCTCACCGCGATCGATGTGCCGCCCGATCTCGCGCCGAGCATGATCGACGAATATCCGGTGCTGTTCGTCGCCGCCGCCTTCGCCAAGGGCCGCACCGTCGCGCGCGGCGCGCACGAGCTGCGCGTCAAGGAATCCGACCGGATCGCCGCGATGAAGGCGGCGCTGGAAGCGTGCGGCGTTCCCTGCGAGGAATATGAGGACGGTCTCGCGATCACCGGCACCGGCGGCGACGCCATCCCCGGCGGCGGCCGCATCGCCTCGCAGCTCGATCACCGCATCGCGATGAGTATGACGGTCGCCGGCCTGCATGCGGCACGTCCCGTCACGATCGACGACGTCGCCCCGGTGGCGACCAGCTATCCCGTCTTCTATAAGACATTGGACGAAGTGTCGGAGGAAGCATGATCATCGCAGTGGACGGCCCAGCAGCGTCGGGCAAAGGCACCATCGCCAGGGCGCTCGCGCAGCATTACGGCCTCCCGCATCTCGACACCGGACTGCTCTATCGTGCCGTGGCGTTCAACGTGCAGCGGATGGAGCTCAACCCCGCCAGGGAAGCCGATGCGGTCGCCGCCTGCGATTTCGACGAGGCGCTGCTCGACGATCCCGTGCTGCGCACCGATGATATCGGCCAGCTCGCCTCGATCGTCTCGGTCCACCCGCTGGTGCGCGCCTCGCTGCTGCAGCGCCAGAAGCGCTTCGCCCGCCAGTCCGGCGGCGCGGTGCTCGACGGTCGCGACATCGGCACGGTGATCGCGCCCGACGCCGACGCCAAATTGTTCGTCAAGGCGACCCCGCAGATCCGCGCGCAACGCCGCCACAAGGAATTGCTCGGCAAGGGCATCGACGTCACCTTCGTCAAGGTGCTGATGGACATCCGCGCCCGCGACACGCGCGACAGCGCCCGCTCCACCGCGCCGCTCAGCATGGCCGCCGACGCCGCTTTGCTCGACACCAGCCAGATGACGATCGAGGCGAGCATCGCCCGCGCGATCGCCATGGTCGACGCGCGCACCGCCACCCGCGCCCGCCAGCAGCCGAGCGCCGGCGCCAGCCCGGCCTGACGACGCCGGCGCTCATCGCGGCGCAACCCAGTCCCGACGTCATTGCCGGCATGTATCGTTTCTGATACACCGATAACGTGAAACTGATCACCTTCGTCGGCGACAGTCTCGATCGTCTTCGGGAATTCCCGGAGGATGCACGGGCCTCGGCGGGGCACCAGCTTCACCAAGTACAGCAGGGCCGCCTGCCGGACGACTGGAAGCCGATGACGATTATCGGCCAGGGCGTCTGTGAAATCCGGATACGCGAGGAATCGGGTGCGTTCCGCGTGATCTACCTTGCATCCTTGCCGGATGCGGTGCTCGTCCTTCACGCCTTTCAGAAGAAGACGCAGAAGACGCCGCAGCGTGATATCGAACTTGCTAGACACCGCTTGAGCCTATGGAGGTCATGATGACCGAAGCGCAGACATTCGACAGTGTGTTCGACGCACTGGCCGATACCCCGGCAGAAGCGGCGAATCTCCAGGCGCGATCCGAGCTGCTGTCGACGTTGAAGAGCCATATCCGGTCCTGGAACGTCGCGCAGGACATCGCTGCCGCCCGGCTCGGCATCACCCGTCCGCGCCTCAACGACCTGTTGCAGGGCAAGATGGCCAAATTCTCGCTCGACGCGCTCGTCAACATCGCCACGGCGGCGGGCCTGACCGTCCACATCCACGTCGCTAGGGCCGCCTGACCCGCCACGACCCGCCGCCGGATGCATCCGTGCCCTTACCTTGCCAAAACGCGGGCTTTCGGTTATGGCCCGCCGGTCCTGCGAGCCGATGTTCGTGGAGGTAGGCGCGTCCGGCCGGTCCGTTCGCGCCCTTTTCGCAAGCAGCGCATCGCATTCCTCCGCCTGCCGACGCTTAATGGATGCCGCGACCGGCATGGGGTCGCCGCGGCGTTTTCAGCCAAGACCAGCGGATCCAACCGCTTGGCCGGAAACAGATAAACCCGAGGACACTCTAACCCTATGGCTACCCAGCCCACTCCTACCCGCGACGATTTCGCCGCAATGCTCGATGACATGTTCGGCGGCGCCGACAGCTTCGAGGGCCGTGTCGTGCACGGCACCGTCACCGCCATCGAGAACGACCTCGCCGTCATCGACGTCGGCCTGAAGTCCGAAGGCCGCGTGCCGCTGCGCGAATTCGCCGCACCGGGCCAGAAGGCCGACCTGAAGGTCGGCGACGAGGTCGAAGTCTATGTCGACCGCGTTGAGAACATGCATGGCGAAGCGATGCTCAGCCGCGATCGCGCCCGCCGCGAAGCCGCCTGGGACAAGCTCGAGCTCGAGTTCAGCAAGACCGCGCGCGTCGAGGGCGTGATCTTCGGCCGCGTCAAGGGCGGCTTCACCGTCGACCTGTCGGGCGCCGTCGCGTTCCTGCCGGGCAGCCAGGTCGATATCCGCCCCGTCCGTGACGTCACGCCGCTGATGGACATCCCCCAGCCGTTCCAGATCCTCAAGATGGACCGCAAGCGCGGCAACATCGTGGTGTCGCGTCGCGCGGTGCTGGAAGAGACCCGCGCCGAGCAGCGTTCGGGCCTGATCCAGAGCCTCGCCGAGGGTCAGATCATCGACGGCGTCGTCAAGAACATCACCGATTACGGTGCGTTCGTCGACCTCGGCGGCATCGACGGCCTGCTTCACGTCACCGACCTCAGCTACAAGCGCGTTAATCATCCGTCCGAGATGATCGCGATCGGCGACACGGTGAAGGTGCAGATCATCCGCATCAACAAGGACACGCAGCGCATCAGCCTCGGCATGAAGCAGCTCGAGTCGGATCCGTGGGACGGCGCGTCGGCCAAGTATCCGATCGGCGCCAAGCTGTCGGGCCGCGTCACGAACATCACCGAATATGGTGCGTTCGTCGAACTGGAAGCGGGCATCGAGGGCCTCGTCCACGTTTCGGAAATGTCCTGGACCAAGAAGAACGTCCATCCGGGCAAGATCGTCTCGACCTCGCAGGAAGTCGATGTCGTCGTGCTCGAGGTCGACGAGGACAAGCGTCGCATCAGCCTCGGCCTCAAGCAGGCGCAGAACAATCCTTGGGAAGCGTTCGCCGCCGCCCATCCGATCGGTTCGACCGTCGAGGGCGAAGTCAAGAACGCGACCGAATTCGGTCTGTTCATCGGTCTGGACAACGACGTCGACGGCATGGTCCACATGTCGGACATCGCCTGGGGCGTGTCGGGTGAGGATGCCCTCAACCTGCACCGCAAGGGCGAGACCGTGCAGGCGGTGGTGCTCGACATCGACGCCGAGAAGGAGCGCATCAGCCTCGGCATGAAGCAGCTCGAGCGCGGCGGCCCGTCGGCCGGCGGCATCGCGGCATCGGGCGATCGCCTGAACAAGAACGCGATCGTCACCGTGACCGTCCTCGAAGTCCGCGACGCGGGCCTCGAAGTGCAGCAGGGCGACGATGGCGCGACCGGCTTCATCAAGCGCACGGATCTGGGTCGCGACCGCGACGAGCAGCGTCCGGAGCGTTTCCAGGTCGGCCAGAAGTTCGACGCGATGGTGACCGGCTTCGACCGGTCGAAGAAGCCTACCTTCTCGATCAAGGCAATGCAGATCTCCGAAGAGAAGCAGGCGGTTGCGCAGTACGGTTCGTCCGACTCGGGCGCGACGCTCGGCAACATCCTCGGCGAGGCCCTCAAGGCCCGCGTCGCGGACGCCGACAAGAAGTAAGACGGCTCGGGCTGGAGTGGTTTCGTACCGCTCCAGCCCAAGTTTCTATGTTTAAGTTCATTTTGGCCCTATACGCGGACCCCATTGATCTCTATCAAGCCACGGTTGCATCAACCGGGGGGGAGTTTTGCGATGATCCGTTCTGAACTTGTTCAAAAATTGTGTGAGCTGAACCCGAACCTGTCGGGAGCCGAGGTCGACGCCATCGTCTCGACCTTCTTCGACGAGATCGCACGGCGCCTCGCCTCCAACGGCCGCGTCGAGCTGCGTGGCTTCGGCGCCTTTTCCACCCGCGCCCGCGATGCCCGCATCGGCCGCAATCCGCGCACCGGCGAGACCGTTGAGGTCGAGGCCAAGCGCGTCCCCTATTTCAAGCCCGGCAAGGAAATGCGCGCGCGCCTCAACGTCTGATCGCGCTTCCCGCCCGTAGCGGGTTGACGGTCGGCGCTGGTTGCGCTTGTCGTGCAACCGTGTGCGGACGTGGCGAAATCGGTAGACGCTTCCGACTTAAAATCGGCTTCCTTTGGAGTACGGGTTCGAGTCCCGTCGTCCGCACCATCCTGTTGCTGCTGGGGATCGGCGCGTCTGCGCTGGCCGGCTGCGACCAGCGCCCCGATTCGGGGCCGGTGATCGTCAGCGCGATCGGCGCACCGCCACGCCCGGCCGATCCCGCCCGTACCCGGCTCGACACGCCGTCGCGGCTGCTGCTCGATGCCACGGCCGAGGGGCTGGTGCGGTTCGACGGCAGCGGCCAGATCGAACCCGGGCTCGCCGAACGCTGGATCGTGATCGATCAGGGGATGAGCTACATCTTCCGGCTGCGCGAGGCGCAGTGGAGCGACGGCAGCAAGGTCGATGCCGATCAGGTCGTCGCGCAATTGCGCCATCAGCTCGCGCGGGGATCGCGCAACCCGCTCCTGCCCTTCCTGACGGCGGTCGACGAGATCGTGACGATGACGCCGCAGGTCATCGAGGTGCGGCTGCTGCGCCCGCGACCCGACCTGCTCAAGCTGTTCGCCCAGCCCGAACTGGCGCTGTGGCGCAGCGGCACCGTCGGCGGCGCCGGACCGATGCGCATCGTCCGCGGCACGCGCAGCCCCTTGCTCCGCCCCGCCTTCGATCCCGGCCGCGCCGATCCCGACGATCAGCGCCGGACGCGCCCCGAACAGGACGTCCGCCTTATCGGCGAGCGCGCCGCCCGCGCCATCGTCCGCTTCGCGGCGCGCGACTCCGATTATGTCGCCGGCGGCACCTTCCTCGACTGGCCGCTGATCGGCCTGGCGTCGATCGCCCCCGCCAACGTCCGTCTCGATCCCGCCGCCGGGCTGTTCGGCTTCGCGATCCTCAAGCGCGACGGCTTCCTCGCGGACGCCGGCAACCGCGCCGCACTCAGCGGCGCGATCAACCGCACAGCGGTCACCGCCGCGGTGATGCCCAATTGGGAGCCGGCCGAACGCATCCTGCCCGACATGCTCGATTCGACCGCGCCGCCGGCGCTGCCCGGCTGGTCGCTGCTCACCCCCGAACAGCGCGTCGCCGCCGCGCAGACGCGCGTCGCCGACTATGGCGCGCCGGTCGTGCTGCGCATCGCGCTGCCGCGCGGGCCGGGCGCGACGCTGGTCTATGCGCAGGTCGCCGCGTCGCTGCTCACCGTCGGCATCAAGCCGCAGCGCGTCGGCCTCGACGACGACGCCGAACTGCGGCTGGTCGATCAGGTCGCGCCCTATGACAGCGCGCGCTGGTATCTCGCCAATGCCTGCGTCGTCTGCGGCGAGGCCGCACAGGGCGCGCTGGTCGCCGCCCGCGAGGCACCGACGCTCGCCGAACGCTCGCGGCTGATCGCCATCGCCGATGCCGCGCTGGCGACGGACACGCCGTTCATTCCGATCGCGCGGCCGCTGCGCTGGTCGCTGGTCGCGATGCGGCTGCGCCAATGGCGTCCCAACGCCCGCGCCTGGCACCCGTTGAACCGGCTGCGCGACGACACCAATTAAGGGGGATGACCACCACCCGCCCTCACCCGCTGGACGCGCGTCCGCTGCTCGACTCCTTGCCGGTCGGCCGTGACGCAGCCTCGGTCCGCATCCGGCTCGAAGCGATGGAGCGGGTGATGGAGGGGCTGTTCACCATCCCCGGCACCAACCGCAAGCTCGGGCTCGACGTGATCCTCGATCTCGTCCCGGTCGTCGGCACCACGATCGCCGCGCTGATCGGATCGTGGCTGGTATGGGAAGCCCGCAATCTCGGCATGTCGAAGCTTCAGATGGCGCGGATGTTCGGCAACGTCGGGATCGATTGGGCGCTGGGCATCATCCCCTTCGTCGGCGCCGTGCCCGATTTCTTCTTCCGGTCCAACACCCGCAACCTGCGGATCATTCGCCGCCACCTCGACAAGCATCACCCGGCGACGGCGACGATCATCGGCTGACGATCACCGGCCGCCGCGCCAGATCTTCACCGTCGCATCGGCGGACAGGCCGCCCTGGTGCGCTGGACAGCGTTGATACCGGAACGCCTTGTCGAAGCAGATCCAGATTTCGTCGAGCCAACCCTGCTTGGTCGCCGTCACCCGCATCATGTCCGGTCCGAGCCCCGGATTGCTGCGCGACACCGCCGCCGCCAGCCCGCCGGCGGTCAGCGGCCCGCGCGACAGTGCATCCATGTCGGGATAGCGCAGCTTGCCGTACAGGCGGGTCGAGGTGGCGAAATAGCGGTCGGGCTTGTAGCCGGCCATGCAGGTGCCGTGCTTCGACCATTCGTGCTGCATCAGCTGCGCCGAAGGCGTGCTGCAGATATGCTTCTGGATCACCGCACGCGGCAGCAAGGGGGTCGCCTGGCAATATTGCGGCCAGTCCTTGCCGATGCCGTCGGGCCACAGCCCGTGCAGCGTGAAGCCGAAGCGGTTGCCCGCCGCGCACTGGAAGCGCGCGCCGCCGTCGCGGTCGTGATCGCGGCAATATTGCGGCGCCCAGGTGATCGCCAGCGTATAGCCGCCGATCGGCAGCAATCGCCGCGGCTGGCTGTCGCTCGGCAGGTCCGGGTGCGGCCGTTCGATGCTCGTCGGGGCGGCGCATTGATAGGCCTGCGCCTGCACCGCGGCAGGGGTCGCCGCGAGCAGCGCGACGAGCGCGAACCGCGCCATCACCATCGCGGCGCGTCCGGCGTTTCGACCACGTCGAGATCGTCGTCCTCGTCCAGCCCCTCGCCGAACCACGCCTTGGCGTCCGGCTTGAACAGCATCACCGCCGCGGCGACGTAGAGGATGTTGGCGACCAGTCCGAGCGCGAGCTGCGCGTTGATCGCCGACCGGCCCAGCGCGATCAGCACGATCGCGGAGACGACCGCGAACACGCCGAAAGCCGCGAACACCACCTGCACCCATTTCGCCACCACGCTCGGCCGGCGGACGATGAAGAACCAGATCAGCACCGTGATCGCGAGCCCGAGCACCTGCATCGCCGGCAGCAGCCACGACATACTCGCGAGCATCGGATTGGAGGCCAAAGCGGCCTGCGACGTGCGCCAGTTCAGCCCGGTATTGATCAGGCCGAGGATCACCGACGCCCAATAGAATTGCTCGAACCGGACGATGGATGGCGGTTTGGTCACGACAACTCCCCTTGCTGCTCGATCTCAGCCTAGCCGCCCCGGCGGGGCGTGCAAGCCGTCGCTCATATCACCGTGAAATCGAGGCCGATATCCGCCGCGGGCGCCGATTGGGTCAGCCGCCCGACCGAAACGTAGGTGACGCCGCTTTCCGCGATCGCCCGCACCGTGTCGAGCCGCACCCCGCCCGAGGCCTCGGTCGGCACGCGTCCGCCGACCGATGCCACCGCCTCGCGCAGCAGCGCCGGCGGCATGTTGTCGAGCAGCAGATGCGTCGCCCCCGCGTCCAGCGCGGGCGCGATCTGGTCGAGCCGGTCGACCTCGACGATGATCCGCGCGATCCCCGCCGCGACCGCCCGCTGCACCGCCGGCGCGATGCCGCCGGCGACCGCGATGTGATTGTCCTTGATCATCGCCGCATCCCACAGGCCGAGCCGGTGGTTCTGCGCACCGCCGGTGCGCGTCGCGTATTTCTCCAGCCGGCGCAGACCCGGGATCGTCTTGCGCGTGTCGAGCAGCACCGCGCCGGTATCCGCGATCGCATCGACATAGGCGCGGGTCAGCGTCGCGATCCCCGAAAGATGCTGCACCGTGTTGAGCGCCGAACGCTCGGCGGTGAGCAGCGCCCGCGCCGATCCCTCCAGCCGCATCAGCTCGCTATGCGCCGCCACCCGGGCGCCATCCTCGACCAGCCGGGTGACCCGCACCGCCGGGTCAAGCGCGCGGAAAAACGCTTCCGCGATGCCGAGCCCGGCGACGACGATCGCGTCGCGCGTGTCCATTACCCCGGTGAAGCGCGCCTCCGCCGGGATCACCGCTGCCGAGGTGATGTCGCCGCCGTCGCCCAGATCCTCCGCCAAAGTCGCGGCGACGAAGCCGTCGAGGTCGAATCCGTCTAGAGTAAAGCGCGTCATACGTATACGATCCTGTCATATGGCGTCGCGGACCCTATTGTCATGGGTCCGCCGCCGAATCACGGGGAAGCAAGGCGATGACCGAACGCGAGGCCTTGGAGGAGCTCCACCAGTTGCTCGCCGCCGCGTTGCAGAAGGCGGACGAGCTGGAGCTGATCCTGGTCGGCATCCACATCAACGAAGCCCGTCACCTGCTCGCCCCGACCACCGCGACCTCGCACTGACGGATCAGTCGCCGGTGACCGGCACCACGCGGAACGGCGTCGGGCCGAGATCGCCCTGCCCGACCGTCGCCGAGGCCATCGACAGCATCGCGTCGAGGCTCTTCTTCGCCTTGACGCGCAGGCCCTCCTCGATCTCGATGCGCGGCGTCAGGTCGCGCAGCGCGACGTAGAGCTTCTCCATCGTGTTGAGCGCCATATACGGGCAGATGTTGCAGTTGCAGTTGCCGTCCGCCCCCGGCGCGCCGATGAAATTCTTCAGCGGCATCGCCTTCTCCATCTGGTGGATGATGTGCGGCTCGGTCGCGACGATCAGCGTCTCGCCGGGCATGGCATTGGCGAATTCGAGGATGCCGCGCGTCGATCCGACGTAATCGGCATGGTCGAGGATCACCGCCGGACATTCGGGATGCGCGGCGACCGGCGCACCGGGGTTCTGCGCCTTCAACTTCATCAGCTCGGTTTCGCTGAACGCCTCGTGGACGATGCACACGCCCGGCCACAGCAGCAGCTCGCGCCCGGTCTTGCGCTGGAGATAGCCGCCGAGATTGCGGTCGGGGCCGAAGATGATCTTCTGGTCGCGCGGCAATTGCGCCAGGATCGTCTCCGCCGACGACGAGGTGACGATGACGTCGCTCAGCGCCTTCACCTCGGTCGAGCAATTGATGTAGGTCAGCGCGATATGATCGGGATGCGCGGCGCGGAACGCAGCGAACTGGTCGGGCGGGCAACTGTCCTCCAGGCTGCAACCGGCATCCATGTCGGGCAGCACGACGATCTTGTCGGGGCTGAGGATCTTCGCGGTCTCCGCCATGAAGCGCACCCCGCAAAAGGCGATCACGTCGGCATCGGTCGCCTGCGCCTTGCGGCTGAGGTCGAGGCTGTCGCCGACGAAATCGGCGAGGTCCTGCAACTCCGGCTTCTGATAATAATGCGCGAGGATAACCGCGTTGCGCTCCTTGCGGAGGCGCTCGATCTCGGCGCGCAGGTCGAGCCCGGCGAAGCTGTTGGTCAGTTCCATAACGCCCTCGTTAGGCGATTGCGCGCCGCCCCTCAACGCCCGCCGTCATCGAGAATTGCCAAGCACTTCCGCCAGCGACCGGCTCGCGTCCCACCGCTCGGTCGCAGCGGTGGGATCGTCGGCGAAACTGACCTTGACGCTGGCGTCGATCCCGGCGGCGCGCAGCGGCATCACGAAGCTGTTCTCCACCGCGCGCCGGGTCGCGTCGCGCGCCAGCTTCATCGGCGTCGCATCGCGCGCCTGCCGCACCAGTTCGGCCTGCCCGGCGCGGCGATTCGCGGTGTCGAGCGCGGTGTCGGCGTCGGTCAGCCGCGACAGGATGCCGCCGCTGCCATATTCGCGGATCGCGGTAAGATCGACCTGCGGCCCGTCGAGTTCGATCGGCGGCAACCGCACCGACAGCGTCCGGCTGTCGGGGTCCCAGGCGACGTCGCGCTGGGTCAGCTTGCCGAGGTCGACCTCGTAGCGGACGAGACCGGGCATGATCAGCGTCTTCTCGGTCGACAGGCCGAGCTGCGACTGGCGCGACGTGCTCACCGCGACGAAGCGCGCGGCGAAGGCGGACAGGCGGTTCTGTTCGCGCAGCCCTTGCAGGCTCGCGCTGGCGACGGTGGTCGGATCGGGCGACAGCCGGCGCTCGACGTAGCGCTGCACGCCCCACAGGCCGATCAGCACGGCAAGCGCGAGCAGCACGATGATCCCCGCCGCCTTGCCGAGGAACGAACCGGTCGACGACCGGACCGCCGGCGTCGCGGGGGCGTCGGGCATCGGATCGCTCATTCGCTGCTCCGCCATACGTCACCCTCCTCGCTCACCCGTTGCCGTCTTTGCAGATCATAGAGGTGCGCGAGCACCGATCGTTGCGCCGCCGGGATCAAACGCGGATCGAGCCCGACGTACATCCGCCGCGTCATCTCCTCCAGCGCCAGCGGCGCCTCGCGCACCAGCCGCAGGATCTGTCCCTCGCGCTGCTTGCGATGCCCCAGCATGCCGCGCACCAGCCGCTGCGGCTGGTCCACCGCCTCGCCATGGCCGGGATAATAGATGCGATCGTCGCGGCCGAGCAGCTTATCGAGGCTCGCCATATACTGCCCCATGTCGCCGTCGGGCGGCGAGATCACGCTCGTCGCCCAGCCCATAACATGATCGCCGGAGAACAGCGCCCCCGTCTCGGGCAGCGCGAAGGCGAGATGGTTCGACGTATGGCCCGGCGTCGCCAGTGCGGTCAGCGTCCAGCCGTCGCCGGCGACGCTCTCGCCCTCGGTCAGCACGCGATCGGGCGCATAGGCCGCGTCGAACGCCGCATCCAGTCCGGGCGTCTCGCTGGCGACATGCACCGGCGCGGCACCGACGATCGGCGCGCTGGTCGCGGCGGCGAGCGGCCGGCTGGCGGGACTGTGGTCGCGATGATGATGGGTGATGACGATCGCACGGACCGGCCGCCCGGCGATCACCCGCAGCAGCGTCTCGATGTGTGCGGCATCGTCGGGACCCGGATCGATCACCGCAAGATCGCCGCCGCCGACGACATGCGTCTGCGTACCGCCATAGGTATAAGGCGACGGATTGGGCGCGAGCACACGGGTGACGAGCGGCTCGAGCTGGATCGGGATACCGGTCGGATGCTCGGCCATTGGGTCGGATGTGGCGCGATGCGCCGCGGAGCGCAAGAGGCGATGACCGGTGGGGGCACCCGGCGGCGGCGGTCGCCCCGAACGCGCCGCCACGCGGCGGCCAAATTCGCCTGCCCGGATGATGGCGAGACCTGTCCCAGTGCTCCCGCGAAAGCGGGAGCCCAGGAGTCCCGTACGCGATCGGACGTTGCTCTGCTTGGCCCCGGGTTCCCGCTTTCGCGGGAACACCGGATGGGCCGCATCAATCCTTGTCGGGCGACGCCATTTCCTCGCGCAATTCCGCGAGTGCCGAATCCATCTCGGCCAGCGCCTGCTTGCGATCGGCGACCGGCATATCGCCGTTGGCAGCGATGCTTGCTCGCGATGCGCGAACGCTGGCCAACGCCGTCTCCAGAGCGTTTTGGCGAATGGCTTGGGCATCGATGGACGCTGCGCCGCTGGCTGCCGCCGCCTTGATGCGGTTGGTGCAGATGACGATCGTCCGCCGGGCGTCCTTCGTCCCGTGCACCACGAGTTGCTGCGGCTGGCCGTCTTTGCCTGCACTGCACGTACCTTCGCTGACCAGCGGCGCGGCCTGCAGCGACCGGTCCACCAGCAGCTGAATATCGCGCCGATCGGGATGGCCGTCTTCGGCGGTGCTGAAGGTGCTGACCTTGCCGTCCACGCCGACGCGCTTCACGACGACACGGTGGACGTTCGCGGCAGGTCCCGCAGCATCGGCCACGGCCGGCACGGCCGGCACGGCCGGCGCGGCCGGCATGGCCGGCATGGCCGGCATGGCCGGCATCGCCGGCATCTCGGGCGTTTCCGGCATCTCGGGCATGTCGAGGGCGGCCGACGCCGCCTGCAGGTCGATCCCCATCGTATTGCCGACCCGATGGCTGATCGCCGCGGCGGCGCTGGTGCCGGAGGCGGTCACGCCGAGCCCGCCGAGCATGACGGTCGAGACCAGCGCACCACCCAGAGCGAGGCGGCGGCGCGAACGCGGCGAGGTGGACAGCATGCGGAGTCTCCCTTTCAGATCGTCGATGGTGTGCAGATGACAGGCCGCGGAGACCGCGCCGCCATGCGCCGCCTTGACGATGGCGCAGGCATAAGCGTGGCGGTCGATCGTCGATCGGCCGGCGAGGACGCGGGCATCGTTGGCGAGTTCCTGATCGGCGCGGAAGGCGCGAAACGCGCGCCAGGCGACCGGATTGAACCAGTGCAGCGCCAGCACGCCGAGTGCGATCCAATTGGCGATCAGGTCGCCGCGCTGGTGGTGGCCGATCTCATGCTCCAGCGCCAGCTCCCGCTCGTCGGCGTCGTAGCGGTCGGCGAAGTCGAGCGGAAAGGCGACGTAGCGGCGCATCACGCCGAAGGCGAGCGGCCCGGCCGCTGCCTCGCTGGCGATGATGTGCACGCCGCGCACCTCCTCGATGCTCGCCGCGGTGCCGAGCAGGCGGCGGCAGTGGCGCCGATGGCTGGTCAGGTGCCAGACGAGGAAGCCGAGCGCGCCAGCCGCCCACAGCAGGCCGACGATCCAGCCGATCGCCGGCGCGGCGACCGCCACCGGCGCCACCGTATCGTTCGCGGCGCCATCGGCGACGAGGATGGTGAGCGTGTCGCTGGCGCGGCTGATCGGCGTCGCCGCCACCTCCTGCCACGCCGCGGGCAGCGGTGGCAGCAGCAGGCGCAGCAATGGCAGCGCCCACAGGGCATAAGCGACCTGCGGCCCGAAGGCGTTGCGCACCGGCGCGCGCACCAGCATGACCAGCGCCATCAGGAGCGTGGAGGCGATCAGCGCCTCGACCAGCCAGCCGATCACTGCTTGAGGTCCTTCAACAGCGCCTCGATCTCGGCGATGTCGGTCGCGGTGAGTTCGTCGCGCTCGGCGAGATGCGCGACCAGCGGCGTCAATTTACCGCCGAACAGGCGGTCGATCAGCCGCTTCGATTCGCCCGAAACGTAATCGCCACGCGCGACAAGCGGGCGATAGAGATAGCGGCGGCCATCCTCCTCATGCGCGATCGCGGTTTTGGCGAGCAGCCGGCCGAGCAGCGTCTTGACGGTGTTGGCGCTCCACCCGCGGGCGGGATCGACGCGTTCGGCCACGTCCTGCGCGGTGAGCGGCGCCTCGTCCCACAGCACCTCCATGACCGCATGTTCGGCATCGCTGATTCGTTCGACCACGGCTACGCTCCTGTTGGACTACAGGTGTAATCGTACCGTTTACGGACGTAGTCAAGAGGGGTGCGGCGATGTCGGGATTGCTTACAGGTCGGTGCGGCACGAGACGGCCGTTAACCGTATAATCAACGGAAACCTGCGGCTCCGCACGATTGGCACGGCGTCTGCATATCGAGAGCCAGCCGAGCGTCACGACGCTTCAGCAGGGTGGGGTCATCGCTTTTCCGCGTCTCGCGACCCCACCCGCACCCGGCACCGGTCAGGCTGCGGCCGTATCGCCCTTCAACAGCGTCGCCAGTTCGCCGCTCTCATACATCTCCATCATGATGTCCGATCCGCCGACGAATTCGCCGCCGACGTAAAGCTGCGGGATCGTCGGCCAGTCCGAATAGGCCTTGATGCCCTGGCGGATGCCCTGGTCCTGCAGCACGTCGACGCTCTCATAGTCGACGTTGAGGTGGTCGAGGATCGCGACCGCGCGGCTGGAGAAGCCGCATTGCGGGAACAGCGGGCTGCCCTTCATGAACAATACCACGGCATTGTTCTTCACGACGGCGTCGATGCGGGCGTTGGTGTCGTCAGTCATGGTCATCATCCTCAGGCGGCGGCGGTCTTGAGCTGCAGGGCGTGGAGTTCGCCGCCCATGCGCTGGCCGAGCGCCGCATATACGGCTTGGTGTTGCTTGCGGAGCGGCAGACCGGCGAAGCTCGCCGATACGACGCGGGCGGCATAATGATCGCCGTCGCCGGCGAGGTCGGTGATCTCGACCTCGGCGTCGGGGATGGCGGCGCGGATCAGCGCGGCGATGTCGTCGGCGGCCATCGGCATCAGCCCTGCTCCGCCTGGATCAGCTGCCGCCGCGCCTCGATCATCTTCTCGGCGAGCGCGCGGCGCACCGCGGCATCGTCGGTCTCGACACCGGCGGCGGTCAGGTCGCCCAACAGCTTGCGCACGACGTCCTCCTCGCCCGATTCCTCGAAGTCCGCTTGGACCACCGCCTTGGCATAGGAATCGGTCTCTTCGGGGGTCAGCCCCATCTGCGCCGCGGCCCATTGGCCGAGCAGGCGATTGCGGCGCGCGGTGATGCGAAACGCCATCTCCTCCTCACGCGCGAACGCCGCCTCATGGGCGCGCTCACGGTCGTCGAACATGGACATCGTCACTCACCCCGTTTTTTGCTCCTCCGCACATAGGGGCGCGTCTGCGCACGCGCAACGGATGCCCGGAACCGCAGTCCCCGTGCCGGACATAAGTCGTTCGGAACAAAAGAGTTAACGATGCGATAACTATGTGAGGGCGAGCACCCCGCTCGACCGCAGGAGAAGGATCATGATCAAGAGGCCCGTCCCCGCCGGAGGCCATTCGCAGCCCACCCGCGCCGCGCCGCTCACCGGCATCGTCGTCGGATCGGCGATATCGCTGTTGCTCTGGGCGTTGATGCTCGCGATCTTCTTCGCGATCCGCTGACCGTCAGCCGACCGCGACCACCAGCTTCCCGATCGCGCCGCGCGCCGCCATCTTCGCGATCGCGTCGCCGCCGCGCTCCAGCGGAAAGGTCTCGGTGACCTTCGGCGCGATCTTCCCGTCGCGCCACAATTCGAACAGCCGCGCGACATGCGCCGCATTGGCCTGTGGATCGCGTGCCGCGAAAGCGCCCCAGAACACGCCGCAGACATCGCAGCTCTTGAGCAGCGTCAGATTGAGCGGCAGCTTCGGGATGCCGGCCGGAAAGCCGACGACGAGATAGCGCCCTTCCCAGCCGATCGCGCGCAGCGCCGGCTCGGCATAATCGCCGCCGACCGGATCGTAGATCACATCGAACCCGCCGCGCCCGCCGGCCGCCTTAAACCGTTCGGCGAGCGCCTTCGACGCCTCCTTGTCGAACGGCGCGCGACCGTAGACGATCGTCTCGTCCGCGCCCGCGGCGGTCGCCGCCGCCGCTTTCTCTTCCGACGACACCGCCGCGACGACGCGCGCGCCATAGGCCTTGCCGAGTTCGATCGCCGCCAGCCCGACGCCGCCGGCCGCACCGAGCACCAGCAGCGACTGGCCCGCCTGCAACCGCCCGCGGTCGAGCAAGGCATGGATCGTCGTCGCATAGGTGAGGATCAGCGCCGCGCCCTCGGCGAAGTCGCGCTCGGCGGGTAGGCGATAGAGCCGCTGCGGCTCGGTGACGATGCTGGTGGCGAGGCCGCCATGACCGATCACCCCCATCACGCGGTCGCCGACCTGCCAATCGCCGACGCCTTCGCCGAGCGCGTCGATCACGCCCGCAATCTCGCCGCCCGGCGCGAACGGGCGCGGCGGCTTGAACTGATATTTGTCCTCGATGATCAGGACGTCGGGATAGTTGATCGCGCAGGCCTTGACCGCGACGCGCACCTGCCCCTTTGCAGGCTGCGGATCGGGCAGCTCGGTGAGTTCTAGAGTGTCAGGTCCGCCCGACGCCGTCGACAGCAATGCCCGCATAACCGCTCCTGCTCGCGATCCAGGGGCGATGTTGATCCACCGCGCCCTCGAATTTCGAAATCGCGGTATCCCTTGCCATCGTCAGGCCGATCTCGTCCAGCCCCTCCATCAGGCATTGCCGGCGGAACGGATCGAGGTCGAAGGCGAACCGGTCCTGATAGGGTGTCGTCACCGTCATCGTCTCGAGATCGACGGTGACCGGCTGCTCCTTCGCCACCTCGACGAGACGATCCACCGCCTCCTGCGGCAGCACGACCGGCACGATGCCGTTCTTGAACGCATTGCCCGAGAAGATGTCGGAGAAGCTCGGCGCGATCACCGCACGCACGCCCATGTCGGCGAGCGCCCAGGCGGCATGTTCGCGGCTCGATCCGCAGCCGAAATTGTCGCCGGCGATCAGGATCGGCGCGCCGGCATAACGCGGGTCGTCGAAAACGTTGCCCGGCTGCGCGCGCACCGTCTCGAACGCGCCGCGCGCCAGCCCCGAGCGCGTGATGGTCTTCAGCCAATGCGCCGGGATGATGATGTCGGTGTCGATGTTCTTGGCACCCCAGGGATAGGCGGTGCCGGTAACGGTCGTGACGGGCTGCATGTCGGCGCCTTCTAGCGTTCGGTCTTGACCGGATGCGCGAGGACGCGCGCGCCCGCGACATAGGCGGCGACGCCGCTCATCATCGCGCCCGCCACCAGCAATACCAATACCTTCTTCATCGCGTCGCTCCCATCAGATCCCGTACGTCGGCGAGCCGCCCGGTCACCGCCGCCGCCGCCGCCATGGCTGGCGACAACAGGTGTGTGCGCGCGCCAGGTCCCTGTCGACCCACGAAATTCCGGTTCGACGTGGACGCGCACCGCTCCCCCGCAGGCACCTTATCGGGGTTCATCGCGAGGCACATCGAACAGCCCGGCTCGCGCCATTCGAAGCCGGCCTGCACGAACACCCGGTCGAGCCCCTCGGCCTCCGCCTGCCGCTTGACCAGCCCCGATCCCGGCACGACCATCGCGCGCACGCCGTCGGCGACATGGCGCCCCTCGGCGACCGCGGCGGCGGCGCGCAGATCCTCGATCCGGCTGTTGGTGCAGCTGCCGATGAAGACGTGCTGGACGGGAACGTCCTGCATCGCCGTCCCCGGCGTCAGCCCCATATAGTCGAGGCTACGCTGTGCCGCCGCGCGCTTGGCGGGATCGGCGAAACTGTCGGGTTCGGGCACGACGCCGGTGATCGGCACGACGTCTTCGGGGCTCGTTCCCCAGGTCAGCGCCGGCGCGATGTCGGTCGCGTCGAGCGCCACGCTCTTGTCGTAGGTCGCCGCCGGATCGGTGGCGAGGCTGCGCCACCAGGCGACGGCCTTGTCCCACGCCTCGCCCTGCGGCGCCATCGGCCGCCCCTTCAGATAGGCGAAGGTCACGTCGTCGGGCGCGACCAGCCCGGCGCGCGCGCCGCCCTCGATCGACATGTTGGCGACGGTCATCCGCCCCTCGATCGACATGGCGCGGATCACCTCGCCGGTATATTCGATGACATGGCCGGTGCCGCCCGCCGCGCCGATCCGCCCCATGATCGCGAGGATCACGTCCTTGGGGCTGACGCCGAAGCCGAGCGTGCCGTCGACGCGCACCTCCATCGTCTTCGACTGGCTGAGCAGCAGCGTCTGCGTCGCGAGCACATGCTCGACCTCGCTGGTGCCGATGCCGAACGCCAGAGCGCCCAAGGCGCCATGCGTCGAGGTATGGCTGTCGCCGCACACCAGGGTCGTGCCGGGCAGAGTGAAGCCCAGTTCCGGCCCGACGACATGGACGATGCCCTGCTCCGCCGCGGTCGCATCGATATAGTCGACACCGAATTCGGCGGTATTGCGGCGCAGCGCATCGAGCTGCTGCGCGCTTTCCGGATCGGCGATCGGCAGCATCCGCCCGGCGGCATCGACGCGCGGCGTCGTCGGCAGGTTGTGATCGGGCACCGCGAGCGTCAGCTCGGGCCGCCGCACGCGCCGCCCGGCAACGCGAAGCCCCTCGAACGCCTGCGGGCTGGTCACCTCATGGACGAGGTGCCGGTCGATATAGATGAGGCAGGTGCCGTCGTCGCGCCGTTCGACGACATGAGCAGCCCAGATCTTTTCGTACAGCGTTTGCGGTCGGGAAGCCATGATGCGCGCCCGTTAACGGAAATGATGCGCGAGCGAAAGCCTGCGCGACAGATTGTTGCCTGTGATATTAAAACGCGCGATGATCTTCGAAGACCGTGCCGCACGCGCGCATCTCGTGTTCATGCGCCGGCTCGCGCCATGTTTCCGCTAGCGCCGCCGCTTCCCATGCCTTGATCGCGGGATGCGCGAAAAGGCTTTCGCACCAGCGACTTCCGGCATCGCCAACGTCGATCCCGAAGGTCCGCACGCGAAACGCGACCGGCGCGTAAAAGGCATCGACCGCGGTGAAGTGATCCCCCGCCAGCCACGGACCGCCGAAGCGATCGAGCCCTTCCGCCCATAATTCCTGGATCCGCGAAACATCGCGATCCAGCGCCGACGACGCCGGATGCGGAGTCGCCCGAACGCCGATGTTCATCATCCGCTCGTTGCGCAGCGCCGAAAAGCCGCCATGCATCTCGGTCACCGCGCACATCGCCCAGGCGCGCGCCGCCTCGTCCCGCGGCCAGACGCCGTCGTGCCGCTCGGCGAGATACAATGTGATGCCGAGCGAGTCCCAGATCGTGCGATCGCCGTCGACCAGCACCGGCACCTGCCCGCTTGGCGAAAAGGCGCGGAACGCCTCCCAGTTATTTGCCGCCGTAAAGGGTTCGATCCGATCCTCGAACGGAATGCCGAGCGCGGTCATCAACGCCCACGGCCGCAGCGACCAGCTCGAATAATTGCGATTGGCGGTGATCAGCACGTAACCCATGGCTGCAAATCCTATCCGGATGGCGCGGTCGCACCATCTCGTCTTATAGCGGCGACGCCCTCCGCCGGTTCGCGTGGACGATACCATTCCGGCAGACCGGCGACGGGACGGAACGGCAGCGACGCAGCGAGATCGACGGCATCGAACGACGGCACGGCATATCGCCGCAAGGTCGCGACCAGCTCGACCATCATCGGCAGGAACATCGTCCCGATATCCGCGATCAAAACGCGACAGGCGTTGGCATCGTAGGTATGCGACATGACGTTACGACGCTCGACCGCCGCCAGCGCGGAATGTCATCCTTCCGGATCATTCACCGATCATAATGCGCCGTCGTCTTCGCCGCCACCTCGTCCGCGGTCACGCCCGGCGCCAGCTCGATCAGCCGGAACGGCGACTGGTGATCCGGCCGCCGAAACACGGCGAGGTCGGTGACGATCATGTCGACAACGTTCTTGCCGGTCAGCGGCAGCGTGCAGGCGGGGATGAACTTGGGGCTGCCGTCCTTGGCATTATGATCCATCACGACGATGATCTGCTTGACCCCGGCGACGAGGTCCATCGCGCCGCCCATCCCCTTGATCATCTTACCGGGGATCATCCAGTTGGCGATGTCGCCGCCCTCGCTCACCTCCATCGCGCCGAGCACCGTCAGATCGATATGCCCGCCGCGGATCATCGCGAAGCTCTGCTCGCTGCCGAAATAGGCGCTTTGCGGCAATTCGCTGATCGTCTGCTTGCCGGCGTTGATGAGGTCGGGATCGACCTCGTCGTCATAGGGGAACGGCCCGATGCCGAGCATGCCGTTCTCCGACTGCAAGGTCACCGTGATCCCGGCGGGGATATTGTTGGCGACCAAAGTCGGGATGCCGATGCCGAGGTTGACGTAATAGCCGTCGCGCAGCTCCTGCGCGGCGCGCGCCGCCATCTGGTTGCGATCCCAGCCCTTCGCTTGCGTGGCCATCAGTTCAGTCCTCCGGGATGGTTGGCGATCTTCGCGACGGCGTCGGGATCGAGGTCGGGGCGCGCGCCATCGAGACCACGCCAGATCAGTGCCGCCGCTTCTTCTTCGGCCAGGCCGAGCGCCTGCGCATGCGCCTTGGCGGCGTGGCCGATCGTGTCGGCCATCAGCACGCCGAACATCTCGGCGTCGCCGAGCACGCCGGCATCGATCACCACGGTCGAGCCCGACCGGTCGGTGATCCAGATCCGCGCCACCTCGGCCGATCTGGCGCCGAGGTTGGGGATGGCGGACAAGGGGATGGCGCGCGGCTTCGACGGTTTCACGGCGTATCGCTCCAGCGTTTGTCGAGGGGAAACACCTCGTCGAACCCGCCCTTGAGCCCGCTGCCGTAGACCGGGTTGGGCAGCACGAACCAGCCGTTGCCCCACAGATCGGCAATCGCGCCGCTGTCGGCGGCACGGCGGCGCTCCGCGGCGGAGGGGATCGCGTTGAACAGGTCGCTGAAATCGCCGAGCTGGTCGCCCGCCATCGCGACGACGCAATAGCGCGCGGCGATCGCGCTGCGGCGCGCGTCCTTGCCGCTCGGCCCGTCGCGCAGGAACAGGTCGGTGCCGGGCGTGAAATCGCCCAGCCCCGCCGCCTTCAGCCCGGCGACCGTGCCGGCGGCGGTGGCGGCGCCGCGATTGCTGTTGATGATGACCGTGATGTTGGCGGCACGCAGCGCGGCGAACGCCTCGACCGCGCCCGGCACCCGCGCGACCGCCTTGGCGCCGGTCCGCTCCCAGCGCGCCCATTGCGCCGGATCGAACGGCGCGGCGGGATCGCGCGCCGCCAGCGCCTCGATACCGAGGTTGAGCACCACCGTTTCGTCCGCGTCGAACACCGCCGCGCGCGGCTTGCCCTCGCACGCCTGCCATTGCGGCGCGGCGAGCGTCGCCCCCGGCCTGAGCACGACGCTGTCGCCCGCCGCGCGGCGATAGCTGGCATAGGAGACGAGCGCACGGAACGCCTGCCGGCTCAGCGCCGCCGCCTCCGCCGAACCGTAGAGATACTGGAATTGCGGCGGCACCGCCCGCGCATCGGCGACGGCCGCACCAGTGGCCGCGCCGGTCGGCGGCGGCAGCGCGGTCAGCCCGGTGATCCGCACCACCTTGCCGTCGGCGGTATAGGTCTGGCCCGGCGCCGGCAGCGTCGCGACATGCGTGCGCTTGCCGCCGCAGCCCGCCAGCAGCGCCGCCGCCGCCAGCGCGAATCCCGCCCGCCGCATCACGCCGCCTCGCGCGCCCGCACCGTGCGGAACTCGATCTTCTTGTCGTACGGCGCGCCGACGATCAGCCGCTTCACATAGATGCCGGGCAGATGGATATGATCGGGATCGAGGCTGCCGACCGGCACCACTTCCTCGACCTCGGCGACGCACACCTTGCCCGCGGTCGCCATCGGCTGGTTGAAGTTGCGCGCGGTCTTGCGGAAGATGAGGTTGCCGCTCTCGTCCGCCTTCCAGCCCTTGATGATGCTCAGGTCGGCGCGGATGCCGCGTTCGAGGATATAGTCCTCGCCGTCGAAGCTCTTCACCTCCTTGCCCTCGGCCACCAACGTGCCGACGCCGGTCTTCGTATAGAAGCCGGGGATGCCCGCGCCACCGGCGCGGCAGCGTTCGGCGAGCGTCCCCTGCGGGCAGAATTCCACCTCCAGCTCGCCGCTCAGATATTGCCGCTCGAACTCCTTGTTCTCGCCGACATAGCTGGAGATCATCTTCCTGACCTGCCGCGTGCGCAGCAGCTTGCCGAGCCCCTCGCCGTCGATCCCGGCATTGTTGCTGGCGATGGTCAGGCCCGTGACGCCCGATGCCTGGATCGCGTCGATCAGCCGTTCGGGAATGCCGCACAGGCCGAAGCCGCCCGCGCAGATCGTCATGCCGTCGTGCAGCAGGCCGTCGAGCGCCGCCGCCGCATCGGGATAGAGCTTGTTCATCGCCCGTGACTCTCCTGTCTTTGCCGCGGCGATAGCGGGACGGGCGCCGCAGCGTCAATCGAGACCCCGTGTTCCTGCGCACGCAGGAACCCAGAGCCACGCAGCGCGACGCCCGCGACCCTGGGCTCCTGCGTTCGCAGGAGCACTGACGCTTACTTCAGCGCCGCCTGTGCCGCCGCCAGCCGTGCGATCGGCACGCGGTACGGCGAGGCCGAGACGTAATCGAGGCCGACCTTCTCGCAGAAGGCGATGCTCGCCGGATCGCCGCCATGCTCGCCGCAGATACCGAGCTTGATGTCCGGCCGGGTCGCACGGCCGCGATCCGCCGCCATCTGCACCAGCTCGCCGACGCCCTCGATATCGAGGCTGACGAACGGGTCCTTGGCGTAGATGCCCTGCTCCACGTAGGAGCCAAGGAAGCGCGCCGCATCGTCGCGGCTGACGCCCAAAGTCGTCTGGGTCAGGTCGTTGGTGCCGAACGAGAAGAACTCGCCAGTCTCGGCGATCTCGCCCGCCTTGAGCGCCGCGCGCGGCAGCTCGATCATCGTCCCGACCAGATAGTCGATCGTCTTGCCGCGCTCGGCGAACACCACCTGCGCCGCCTTGTCGACCACCGCCTTCATCAGGTCGAGCTCGCGCTTGGTCGCGACCAGCGGGATCATCACTTCCGGAATCGGCGCCTTCCCCGACTTCTCCGCGACGTCGAGCGCCGCCTCGAAGATCGCACGCGCCTGCGTCTCGTAGATCTCCGGATAGGTCACGCCCAACCGGCAGCCGCGATGGCCGAGCATCGGGTTGAATTCATGCAGCTCGGTGGCGCGACGCTTCAGTTCGTCGATAGCGACGCCCGCCGCCGCGGCGACCTCGGCGAATTCATTTTCCTCGTGCGGCAGGAATTCGTGCAGCGGCGGGTCGAGCAGCCGCACCGTCACCGGCAGGCCCGCCATCACCTCGAAGATCGCGGTGAAGTCGCTGCGCTGCGCCGGCAGCAGTTTCTCCAGCGCGGCACGGCGGCCCGTCTCGTCCTGCGCGAGGATCATCTGGCGCACCGCGGTGATCCGGTCGGCGTCGAAGAACATATGTTCGGTACGGCACAGGCCGACGCCCTCGGCGCCGAAATCGCGCGCGGTCTGGCAGTCGAGCGGCGTCTCGGCATTGGCGCGGACCTTGAGCCGGCGCACGCCGTCCGCCCATTCCATCAGCACGCCGAAATCGCCGGCCAGTTCGGGCTGCACCGTCGCGACCGAACCGAACATCACCTCGCCGCTGGTGCCGTCGATCGTGATCGTGTCGCCCTCGCGCACCTCGCGGCCCGCGACCTTCATCACCTTGTCCTTGGCCGAGATCGACAGCGATCCCGCACCCGAAACACACGGCCGGCCCATGCCACGCGCCACCACCGCGGCGTGGCTGGTCATGCCGCCGCGTGCGGTGAGGATGCCGGTCGCGGCATGCATGCCGTGAATGTCTTCCGGGCTGGTCTCGACGCGGACGAGGATGACGGACTCGCCCGCCGCCTTGCGCTTCTCGGCGGTGTCGGCGTCGAACACGACGGTGCCCGAGGCGGCACCCGGCGAGGCGGGCAGGCCCTTGGCGATCACGTCGCGGGGCGCATCGGGATCGAGCGTCGGGTGGAGGAGCTGATCGAGCGCCATCGGATCGACGCGCAGGATCGCCTCGTTGCGGGTGATGAGCCCCTCGTTCGCCATGTCGACCGCGATCTTCAGCGCCGCCTTGGCGGTCCGCTTGCCCGAGCGCGTCTGGAGCATCCAGAGCTTGCCCTGTTCGACGGTGAACTCGATGTCCTGCATGTCGCGATAATGCGTCTCGAGCCGGTCGAACACCGCCGCCAGCTCGGCATAGACTTCGGGCATCGCCTCTTCCATCGACGCGGGCTTGGCGCCCGCCTCCTCGCGCGCCGCCTTCGTCAGATATTGCGGCGTGCGGATGCCGGCGACGACGTCCTCGCCCTGCGCGTTGATGAGGAATTCGCCATAATAGGCGCGGTCGCCCTTCGACGGATCGCGGGTGAAGGCGACGCCGGTCGCCGACGTCTCGCCCATATTGCCGAACACCATCGCCTGGACGTTGACCGCGGTCCCCCAGTCGGCGGGAATGTCGTTCAGGCGACGATAGACCTTCGCCCGCTCCGACTGCCACGAGCCGAACACCGCGCCGACCGCGCCCCACAATTGGTCGTGCACGTCTTGCGGAAAGGGCTTGCCCCATTCCGTCTCGACCAGCCCCTTATATTCGGCGACCAGCGCCTTGAGGTCGGTCGCGCTCAGCTCGGTATCCAGCGTGAAGCCGTTGTCTTCCTTGGCGATCTCTAGCGCTTCCTCGAACGCGCCGTGATCGAGTTCGAGCACCACGTCGGCATACATCTGGATGAAGCGGCGATAGCTGTCCCACGCGAACCGCTCGTCGCCCGACTTGGCAGCGAGCCCCTCGACCGTCGCATCGTTGAGCCCGAGGTTGAGGACGGTGTCCATCATCCCCGGCATCGACACGCGCGCGCCCGAGCGCACCGAGACGAGCAACGGATTGGCCGCATCGCCGAAGCTCTTGCCGGTGATCCCCTCGATATGCGCGATCCCCTGCGCCACCTCATCGCGCAGGCTTTGCGGGAATTGCTCGCCCTCGTCGTAATAGGTCGTGCACATCGCGGTCGAGATGGTGAAGCCCGGCGGCACCGGCAGGCCGATCGACGCCATCTCGGCAAGGTTCGAGCCCTTGCCGCCGAGCAGATTCTTGTCGCCCTTCCCGCCGTCCGAAACGCCGCCACCGAAACGGTACACGTATTGGGTCATCGCTGGTCCTTAGCTACGGTCTGATGCCTGCCCCGGGGAGGATGGTAAGCATATCGTACGCCTGAGAAAGGTGTCGCTATCCCTCGATCTTCGAGAAATCGGCGACGGCATGCACCGCCGCGCGCACCCGGTCCAGCAGCGCGAGCCGCGCGGCGCGCTTGGCGGGATCGGGATCGTTGACGATCACGCCCTCGAAGAACGCATCGATCGGCGCGCGCAGCGACGCGAGCGCCGCCATCGCGCCCTCGAAATCCTCCGCCGCGACCGCCGCGGCGGCGGCGGGCTCGGCCGCGTCGAGCGCATCGATCAAAGCGGCCTCGGCGGGTTCGGGGGTATAGCCGAACGCCTGCACCACGCCGTCGCCGCCGGGCGCATGGCCTTCCTTCTTGAGGATATTGGCCGCGCGCTTGTAGCCGGCGAGCAGGTTGGCGCCGTCCTCGGTCGCGACGAACGCCTGCAAGGCGCGGACGCGGGCGAGCAGCCGGACGAGATCGTCCTCGCCGCCGAGCGCGAACACCGCGTCGATCAGATCGTGACGGACGCCGGCTTCGCGCTGCTGGACCTTTAGGCGGTCGGCAAAGAAATCGAGCACCGCACGATCCGCCACCCGGCCGAGCGGAAAGCGCAGACGATTGTCGAGGATCAGCGCGACCACGCCGAGCGCCGACCGTCGCAGCGCGAACGGATCCTTCGACCCGCTCGGCCGCAGGTCGGCAGCGAAAAACTGCGTGATGCTGTCGAGCTTGTCCGCCAGCGACACCGCCACCGTCACCGGCGCGGTCGGCACGTCGTCGCCCTGCCCGACCGGCTTGTAATGGTCGCGCACCGCCTCGGCGACCTCCCGCGGTTCGCCCTGCGCAGCAGCGTAATAGCCGCCGATGAGGCCCTGCAACTCCGGGAATTCGCCGACCATGCCGGTGACGAGGTCCGCCTTGGCGAGCCGCGCCGCCCGCTCCGCCCTATCGGCGAGCGTCATTCCCTCTCCCCTTGTGGGAGCGTCGGGTAGACAGCGCCCCGCGCTGTCTAGGCCATGCTGGGAGCATGGCCGACCCGACGCTGGAGGGAGCGCCGAAGGCGCGGAAGGGTGAGGGGGAGTGGTCAGGGATGCGCTATCCCCCTCACCCTTCCCACTCGCTGACGCGAGCGGGCCCCTTCCCTCTCCCACAAGGGGAGAGGGAGATTGGACGATCCCCTCTTCGACCAGCCACCGCGCCAGCTTCGCCACGCGATCGACCTTGTCAGCGACCGTGCCGAGCTTCTCGTGGAAGACGATGTTCGCCAGCTTCGCCGCCTGCGAGTCGAGCGGCGTCTTGAGATCGGTCTCGTAGAAGAAGCGCGCATCGGACAGCCGCGCCGCGAGCACCTTGCGATTGCCCTCGACGATCTGCGCACCGCCGTCGGTCGCCTCGATATTGGCGGTGCAGACGAAGGCGTTGGCCAATGCGCCGTCCGCATCGCGGCAGACGAAATATTTCTGGTTCACCCGCGCGGTGAGCTGGATCACCTCGGGCGGCACGGTGAGGAAGTCGGCGTCGAAGCGGCCGAGCAACGGCACCGGCCATTCGGTCAGCCCGGCATTCTCCGAAACCAGCCCCTCGTCCTCGACCAGCGCCAGCCCCGCCCCGGCGGCCAGCTCGGTGGCGCGCGTGCGGATCAGCGCACGGCGCTCGTCCTGATCGACGATGACGTGGCAGGCGCGCAATTTCTCGACGTAATCCGCCGCCGAGCCGATCGTGATCTGCCCCGGATGGTGGAAGCGATGCCCGAAAGTCGCGAAGCCGGAGTGGATGCCGGCGATCTCGATCTCGACCAGCTCCTCGCCGAACAGCGCGACGATGCCATGCAGCGGCCGCACCCAGCGCAGCGACTCGGTCGAGGCGGAGGTCGCGCCCCAGCGCATCGACTTGGGCCACGGAAAGCCGCGGATGATCGCCGGAATCGCCTCGGCGAGCACCGCCGTCGTTGCCCGGCCGGGCTTGTCGGTCACCGCATAGAGCACGCCGTCGCGCTCGACGAGCTGCTCGCGGGTCAGCCCCGTCTTGCGCAGGAAGCCTTCGAGCGCCTGCGGCGGCGCGCTCGCCTTGGGGCCTTTCAGCTCCTCGGACACCGCCTGCGTCTCGGCAGGCAGGTCGCGCGCGATCAGCACGAGCCGCCGCGGCGTCGCATAGGTGACGAGCGATCCGGCGGCGAGCCCCGCCTTGCCCAGCTCGGCAGCGAACAGCCGCGCGAGATCGTCGCGCGCCTTGTCCTGCATCCGCGCAGGGATTTCTTCGGAGCGAAGTTCGAGCAGGAAATCGGTCATCGGGCCATCGCCGCGCAGCGGCTTCCAAGAAGATTGGGTTCACACGAAGACGCGAAGCCGCGAAGGGAAGAAGAGGCTTCGCCGACACGCAACCTCTTCGCGTCTTCGCGCCTTCGCGTGAACATATTGTCTTTGCAGCGCCTTGCGGCGCGGACGCCGCTCACGCCGCCCATCCGTTCTTGTCCATCCACGCCGCGCAGGCGCCCTTGGCGAGGTCGCGGACGCGGCCGATATAGGCCTGCCGCTCGGCGACCGAGATCACGCCGCGCGCCTGCAAGAGGTTGAACGTGTGGCTCGCCTTGATCGCCTGTTCATA
Source organism: Sphingomonas sp. 2SG (assembly GCF_005503285.1). NCBI lineage: Bacteria > Pseudomonadati > Pseudomonadota > Alphaproteobacteria > Sphingomonadales > Sphingomonadaceae > Sphingomonas > Sphingomonas sp. 2SG. The sequence goes on along the minus strand of NZ_SCMZ01000037.1, from coordinate 1,915 downwards.
GGCCGGGATCGGCAGCCCGGCGGCGAGGCTGTTCTCGCATTCCGCCGCGGCCTTCCTGAACAGGTCGAACAGCGACGCCGTATCGGCGACCTCGAAATTCCACGTCGACATCTGCCGCTCGTTCTCGAGGAAGACGTCGCCATAAGTGACGCCGCTGTCGTTGAACGCGAGGTCGTAGACGTTGTCGACGTCCTGGATATACATCGCCAGCCGTTCGAGCCCGTAGGTCAGCTCGCCTGCGACCGGCTTCATGTCGAACCCGCCCATCTGCTGGAAATAGGTGAACTGCGTCACCTCCATGCCGTCGCACCAGACTTCCCAGCCCAGCCCCCAGGCGCCCAGCGTCGGCGATTCCCAATCGTCCTCGACGAAGCGGATGTCGTGGCGCGTCATGTCGACGCCGATCGCCGCGAGGCTGCCGAGATACAGCTCCTGCAGGTCGGGCGGCGACGGCTTCAGGATCACCTGATATTGGTAATAATGCTGCAGCCGGTTGGGATTCTCGCCATAGCGGCCGTCGGTCGGCCGGCGGCACGGCTGGACGAAGGCGGCGTTCCACGTATCGGGCCCCAACGCGCGCAGCGTCGTCGCCGGATGGAACGTCCCCGCGCCCATCTCCATGTCATAGGGCTGGAGGATCACGCAACCCCGGTCGCTCCAATAGTCGTGGAGCGTCAGGATCATCTTCTGGAAGGAAAGCGGTGTGGCGGCCATCGTCCCGAGGCTTTGGCCGATGAGGCCGCGTCTAGCAAGTGGTGCGGCGCGGCATTAGCTATGGCGCCGGACTTACTGATGGATAGCGTCCCCGCATGATACGAACCCTTCGGCCCGCCCTGCGGCCAGCTTTGTCGGCGCTCGCGCTCTGCCTGTCGCTCCCCGCCTGCGCGCAGCAGCCCGCCCAGCCGGCGCGCGCCGCCAACGACGCCGATCCGGCGCTCTGGGTGGTGAAGGACAAGGACACGACGGTGTATCTGTTCGGCACGATCCACGTGCTCAAGCCGGGCCTCACCTGGTTCGACGAGGCGGTGAAGACCGCGTTCGACCGGTCGGACGAGGTCAAGCTGGAGATCGTCATGCCCGACGCCGCGGCGATGCAGGGGCTGGTGCAGGCGACCGGCGTCGCCGCGCCCGGCACGCCGCCGCTGACCCAGCGCCTGCCCGAGGCCAAGCGCGCCGCCTTCACCAAGGCGGTGACCGACCTCGGCCTGCCTGCGAACGCGCTCGACACGTTCAAACCGTGGCTGGCGGCGACGCAGCTCTCGGTCGCGCCCTTGTCGAAGCTCGGCTATGACAGCGACAACGGCCCCGAACAGGTCATCACCGCCGCGGCGAAACAGGCGAACAAGCCGCTGACCGGGCTGGAGACGCCCGAACAGCAATTGGGCTTTTTCGGCAGCCTGTCGGACAAGGCGCAGCTCGACTTCCTCGTCAGCACGGTCGACGAACTGCCGAAGCTGAACGACCAGATGGCGTCGATGGTCGACGATTGGGCGAAGGGCGACCCCGACGCGCTCGCCCGCGAGATGAACGACGAGCTGAAAAGCTCGCCCGAGGTCGCCAAGGTCCTCCTCACCGACCGCAACGCGCGCTGGGCGGCGTGGATCAAGCAGCGCATGACGCGGCCGGGGACGGTGTTCGTCGCGGTCGGCGCCGGGCATCTCGCGGGACCGGAGTCGGTGCAGGCGCACTTGGCTAAGCTGAGCGTGAAGGCCGAACGGGTTAAATACTGACGCCGCCTCAAATGCCCCGTCACCCCGGACTTGTTCCGGGGTCCACTCCGCGGCGAGGAGAGCCGCTGGAAGTGTGAGCGAGCGCCTGTGGCCCGGTAGACCCCGGAACGAGTCCGGGGTGACGGATGTATTCAGGTGAGGTTACGAGCCTCGACAGGACGCTCCGCCCGCCGCCGCCCACACCC